>JALFYG010000289.1 GCA_022784805.1 Spirochaetales bacterium | reverse complement strand
TTGTATGGTTACAGAAGGAAAGATCAAGCGCAACAGCCTTGTCCGCGTAATCAGAGACTCCATCCAGATCAGCCAGTCTCTCATCAAGATCTCTTCTCTCAAGAGATTCAAGGATGACGCTAAGGAAGTTCTCGAAGGCTTCGAGTGTGGTGTCGGACTTGAAAACTGGCAGGATCTCCAGGTAGGCGATATTTTGGAAGTTGTTGATACAGAAGAAGTAAAGAGGACATTGGAATTCGATGAGTGAGTACAGTCAGGAAAGATTGGAGAATAAGATTCTTGAGACTATCTCCAGTCTCATAGTCAGAGGCGCCATCAAGAACCATAACCTTAATACACTGGTCAGCATCACTCGTGTTGAGCTTAGTCCTGATAACTCAAGTGCAAAGGTTTACGTCTCATATATTTATGACAATAGTGTTCTGGAGAAGTCTGTAAAGGCTCTCCAGAGTGCGTCATACTTTATTCAAGGAAGACTGGCCCAAGTAATGAAGACTAAGAACACACCTGTCTTGACCTTCATAAAAGACAATTCTTATATCGAAGGCGAAAGAATAAACAGACTGATCGACGAGGTGGTCTCAAACGATGGGAAGTGATTTTTCTCTTCTCTTAATGGATAAAAAAGAGGGTGTAACATCTTTTTCATCCCTTTACCCGATCAAAAAGGAACATAAAGGTGAAAAAGTCGGACATGCCGGCACCCTGGATAAATTTGCTTCAGGCCTGATGGTAGTCTTTACTGGTGCAGCTACCAGGCTTAACCCTGTATTTTCTTCTTTTGGAAAAAGATATCGTGGAACACTTTTATTTGGCACAGAAACAGATACCCTTGATCCAGTAGGCAGTGTCATTGAGAAAAGTGACAATATCCCGACAAAAGAGGAGATAGAAAAAATCCTTCAGACTTTCATCGGTAAACAACTACAGACTCCTCCTATGTACAGTGCCCTTCATGTAGACGGTAAGAGAGCCTATATGATGGCTAGAAAGGGTGTGGACGTTGAAATGGAGCCAAGGGAGATAGAGATATATTCACTCTCTCTTATCTCATATGATAATGGTGTCTTGGAGTTTGATGCAGCGGTATCAAAAGGAACATACATCAGATCCCTTGCCAGAGATATCGCCCTTGCCCTTGACACACGTGGTCACCTAATTGCCCTCAGACGCACTGAAGTCGGCCCATTCACTTTGGAAGATATTGGCAAAGATACATTTTGTTTATTGGATAAAACCAATCTATTTTCTATAGTGGAGATGGATGAAAGAAAGAAGAAAAGTATAGAAAACGGCGCAGAGTTATCATCATCTATACTTTCAGACACTGATCCAAATAGGCCCTATTGTTTCGTATATCTTGGTGGAAAGAGATATGGAATAGGAGAGAAGGGTGAGAAGTTTAAGTTTCTTACGAGGTTCTAATGAAAGAATTTGATTTTCTATCTCTTTTGGAATCAAAAGAACTTAAAGAAAAAGAAGCTGTGATCACCATAGGAGTATTCGATGGAGTCCATCTTGGACACCAGACTCTCCTGAAGAAAGTGAAGGAAGAGAGTGAGAAAATACCATCTTCTATTTCAATGGTGGTAACGTTTTCTTCAAATCCAAAGCCTGGAAAGTTCAGGAACATCGATACACTGAGATTAAGGAAAGAAGAAGTTGAGAAAGCGGGCATAGATGCCTTTGTAGTAATTGACTTTTCCCATGAATTCAGTATGATATCAGCTAGTGGGTTTTTAGAGATGTTATCTTCTCTTGTGAACCCTAAAGTTTTGGTGGTTGGCGACGATTTCCGCTTTGGTAATCCCAGCTCATCCGCCTCAGCTCAAGATCTTGGCTTAATGCTTAAACAAATTGGCTTGGATGCCAAGGTCATTATTGAGAAAGCAATTCTTACGGAGGGTGGAGAAAAGATCTCGTCAACTCTTGTAAGAAGGGTGATAGAAAAAGGTGAGACCGGATGTATTCCGACTCTCATCGGCCGGAAGTACCGAATTGATCTGATGCCATGCCCTTTCAGATTAGAAAACGGATTTCTGGTTTATGGTAGAGATTCAATTCATCAACTTCTGCCGCCACCGGGAGTTTATGAAGCCCAGACTCTGGATGTTTCTGGAATTCTCTATGATGGTTTATGCTGTATGGATACAGATTTCCTACGCTTTGAGCCTAACGGAGAATGGAGATTGAATGAGGAAGAGCAACCTCTGCCCCTAGATTCTATATTTTTTGGAGAACGGAAATGATTTCAGCAGATCAGAAAAGAGAAATCATCGAGAAGTTTGGCGGAAACGCTGCCAACACTGGAGACGCAAAAGTTCAGATTGCACTTCTAACAGCAAGAATCAATGACCTTCAGATTCACTTCAAGGCTAATCCTAAGGATTACGCTTCAAAGAGAGGTCTTTTGATGCTCGTTGGACAGAGAAGAAGACTCCTTGCTTATGTCAAGAACAGAAACATCGATGAGTACAGAGCTCTTATTGCAGAACTTGGACTTAGAAAATAAAAAACAAATAATTGGAAAGCCAGAGTCATCTCTGGCTTTCTGTACTGAACTATAAAGAACTATAAAAGAAAGAAAGAAGGTAATTTTAATGTCAAATGTAACAACAGTATCCGTAAACGTAGGGGGAATTGACCTTACATTCGAGACTGGAAAGATCGGAAAGCAGGCTAACGGTTGTGTTTTTGCTCGCTCTGAAGGATCTGTGGTCATCGCAACAGTTTGCTGTGGAGAAGCTCCAAGTGAACCCCTCGATTACGTACCTGTATCCGTTGAGTACAACGAAAAGTACTATGCAGCAGGAAAGATTCCTGGAGGATTTCTCAAGAGAGAATCAAAGCCAAAAGATAAAGAAATCCTCGTTTCCCGTCTTATCGACAGACCGATGAGACCTCTCTTCGACAAAGCATTCGGAAGAGAAATCCAGATTGTTCCTACAGTAGTTTCATCTGATATGATTCACACACCAGATATCGTGGCTATCAACGCCGCTTCATGTGCTGTAACAATCTCAGACATTCCATTCTATGGACCAATCGCAGCTGTAAGAGTTGCAAAGATTGGAGATGAATTCGTAATCAACCCAACATTCCAGCAGATTCCTCAGGCTGATTTGGATATCGTTGTCGCTGGTACACATGATGGTATAACAATGGTTGAAGGTGGAGCTCATGAAGTAAGCGAAGACGACATGCTCGGCGCTATCGCAGCTGCTCAGCCAGAGATCACAAAAATCTGTGAAGCACAGACAAAGATGAGAGAACTCTGTGGAAAGGAAAAGCTTCCTTTGATGGAAATCAAGGAAGAAGATCTTTCTTGGATGGAGCCCATCAAGGAATATGCATATCCTTTGGAGAAGGAAGCTTCATTTGTAAAGGGAAAGATGAACAGAGGTAATGCTCTCAACAAGGTTCATCACGATTGTATCGAAAAGTTCAGCGCTCTTATCGACGAAGATCCAAAGAGATACGACCTTGTTATGAAGATGTTTGATGACATGGAGTACAACATTCTCCGTGCATCTATCCTTAACGATGGCGTAAGAACTGATGGAAGAAAGGTCACAGAAATCAGACCTATCACATGTGAAGTCGGTGTTCTTCCTTGCACACATGGTAGTGCTCTCTTTACACGTGGAGAAACACAGTCCTTGGCTGTAACAACACTTGGAACAGTCAACGATGAGCAGCTCTTCGATAACATCGATGGCGAGAAGACATACTCTAACTTCATGCTCCACTATAACTTCCCTCCATATTCAGTAGGTGAGTGCGGAAGACTTACAACAGGAAGAAGAGAGATTGGACATGGTCACCTTGCTCAGCGCGCTCTTGAAGCTGTTGTACCAAAGAAAGACAACTTCCCTTACACAGTAAGAGTCGTTTCCGAGATCATGGAATCAAATGGTTCTTCTTCAATGGCTTCTGTCTGTGGTGGATGTTTGTCTCTCATGGATGCAGGTGTTCCTATTTCAAAGCCAGTTGCTGGTATTGCTATGGGACTCATCACAGAGGGTGCAGACTACTCAAGATATGTTGTTCTTTCAGATATCCTCGGTGAAGAAGACCACCTTGGCGATATGGACTTCAAGGTTGCTGGTACAAAAGACGGTATCACAGCATTCCAGATGGATATCAAGATTGCAGGTGTTACACCTGAGATCATGAGAAAGGCTCTCAATCAGGCTAAAGAAGGCAGAATGCACATCCTTGGCATCATGACTTCTGTTCTTGCCGGCCCAAGAGAGGAAGTAAGCCCACTTGCTCCAAAGATTCTCTCACTTAAGGTTCCAGAGGATAAGATCGGTGCTGTCATCGGTACAGGTGGAAAGACTATCAGAGCTATTGCAGAGCAGAGCGGTGCTGAAATCAACATCGATGATGACGGAACAGTCATGATCTATGGTAAGAACAACACAGTTGCTCAGGAAGCTAAGAAGCTCGTCTTGTCAATCATCGAAGAACCAGAGTGTGGCAAGATCTATCATGGCTCAGTCAAGAGAATCGTCGACTTCGGCGCATTCATCGAAATCCTCCCTGGAAAGGAAGGCCTATGCCATATCTCCAAGCTCTCCCACGACAGAGTAAAGAATGTTTCCGATGTTCTTGAAGTTGGACAGGAAGTCGACGTAAAGCTTATTGAAATCGACAGAATGGGAAGACTCAACCTTTCTTATATCGACGCTCAGCCAGGTGCAGAAAACTCAGAGAATGAGAATGCTTCTAAGGATGAGAAGAGAGAAGAGAGAAGAAGAGACTACAACAACAGAGATAGAAGAGACAGAGACTATCGCGGTCCTAGAAAGGATAGAGATTTCCACAAAGACTCTAGAAACGAGAAAAAGGAAAACAAGGACGCAGAATGATTGTTGTCCGTTTTAGGAAAACTAATCCCTTGGTGACACTTCCTCAATATGAGACAAAAGGTGCATCAGGGTGTGACGTAAGGGCCTTCCTTCCGGAGGGCCCATTGGTCATTCCATCAGGTGAATGGAGACTTGTTCCTACAGGTCTCTGCCCTGAGATTCCTGAGGGGTATGAGATTCAAGTGAGACCCCGTTCAGGCCTTGCCGCCAGAAATGGTGTCACCTGCCTTAATACTCCAGGCACTGTTGACAGCGACTATAGGGGAGAGATCAAGGTTAACTTGATCAATCATTCCAAGACTGACTTTACTGTAGAGAATGGAATGAGAATAGCTCAATTTGTCATTGCAAAAGTTGAGACAGCATCCTTTATTGTCGTTGATGATCTTTCACCCTCAGATAGAGGAGAAGGAGGATTTGGCTCCACAGGAGTAAAGTAATGGCCAGATCCAGTTCAAGACTTCTCTCTTCATATGTATTAAAAGAATTTTTAAAAAGCTTTATCGTAGCTTTTTTATTCTTCTTTGCTATTTTCTTTGTCAACACTATTCTTCTTTTAGTGCAGAAGATTCTTTTGAAGAACATCTCAGTTCCAACAATGGTGGAGATGGTATTGTTGTATATGCCACAGTTCTTGGTTTATACATTTCCCTTTGCTACCCTTACTG
>JALFYG010000279.1 GCA_022784805.1 Spirochaetales bacterium | reverse complement strand
ATGCCTGGACCTCCAAGAGAGATGGAGCCTATGTTCCGCTCGTCTGTCCTCCCACTCTTAAGAAAGAACCTTGGTATGCCGGAAGAGGAAAGGGATGAATACTCCACCTTCCTTATTTCAGAAGCTAAACTTGAGGAGCTTACCAAAGCTTCTGATCCATCCCTTGATTGGGGAACTAGGTTCCAGGATTACAGAATATCTCTCTATGTCTCCGGCGGAGACAGTGCTCAGCGCCAAGAGGCAGTAAAGAGGCTGAGAGATATGACAGGAAAGAAAAGAGTGGTGGATGGAGACAAAACCGCTCTTGGAATACTTGTGGAGGGTCTCAAAGAGAGAAATGAAACAATCTCTTGTGCTGAGAGTTGTACAGGAGGCCTTGCTGCATCTAATTTGACATCTCTTCCTGGATCTTCCTCTTATATGATGGGCTCCGTCACATCCTATGATGTTTCTGTAAAAGAGAAAGTGCTTGGGGTGAAGAAAGAGACACTGGAAAAGTTCGGAGCTGTATCAGAAGAGTGTGCTCTTGGCATGGCGGAAGGTGTAAGAAGACTCATCTCATCTGACTGGGCTTTTTCCATCACAGGTGTTGCAGGTCCTGACAAAAGCGAAGGAAAGGATGTGGGAACTGTCTGCCTTGGCTTTAGTGGAAAGGGCAGGGAAAGCGTCGCCGTTACCATCCATCTATTCTCTTTTGGAAGGGAAAGTATCAGAAGACGTAGCACTTCCGCAGCCTTCTTGTTGATGAAGGCATATATGGACGGGGAAGACATAAAAGAAATAGTACAAGGTTGGAAAGTGTTCTAATCGAGTTGGGGGCTTTCAAATGGGAATTTGGTAGCCCTTATATTTAGCTCTTTACAAAAAGACTCTATTGTAGAGGAACCCCCTATTCAAGAATTATTAGCTTCCTATAATAGGAAAAGCGGTAAGATAATAAGTGAAAACTAATTTTAGAATTAAAAATTAGTTTGACAATCAACTTTATACGGAGGTTTCACGATGAAACGAAGAATAGCAGTATTCTTCCTTATTCTTTTGGTTTCCACTCTTCTTTTTGCTGGATTTGACTACAAATTGGAATTGCTCTCCTTTACTCCTACTTTCGAGGAAGAGCATGCTGATAGAAGTCGTTCTGCATTGGATTTCCAATATGCAAATGTTTATTATGGGTATCCTGTTGAGTTTTATCAGAATGGACTGAGGTTTACTCTTAATGATGAGGGTGCTTGGAGAGTCAAACCATTTTTCGGAGTACTCCATTTAGGTGAGACTCTTTCACTCTTTAGAAATACTTTTTCTTTTGACAGCCCTATATCTCCGATCTCTTTTGGGCTTGAAGTCCATGGATCCTTGACCAGCGTCATGGAGGGAGAGATTGCAGATACAATCGGATATGACGGAGTATACTTCTATGGCCTTACGGCAAGTGTTGCTGATAAGGTGGCCTTGAAATTTGGTTACAATCATTATTGCAGTCATTATGGGGATGGAACTTATAAATACCTTGAACCAGGGGAAAAGGTTACGGAAGGTTTCAATGAGTGGTATAAGTATCTGAGAATGGATTCATTGATGGCGGGGCTTTCCATTAAGCCAATTAAATATGCAAGAATCTATACTAATGTCATCTTTGATATGAAGAGCACCTATGTAATGCCTGAAATCTTCAGTCCTTCATGGACTGATAGAGGAGCATTCGCTGAAGATATTCCTGATTCATATAACCATTTGATAGTGGCTCTCGGTATCGATCTGGAGTATCCAATCTTCAAGAACTTGGGAAATACCAGATTCTCCTATCAAGTAAAGGCCTATGAAGAAGGAAAGATTGTCTATAAAGTGGAAGACCTTGCTCAGGCGGGAAGAGTAAATCCATTCTATGATCCAAATAGACCTTGGGAGTTTGAGCATACTTTTAATCTCTCTCAGGAGATCAACGACCTGGTGTCATTTGATATTACCTGGCATATTGGACGATTCATGGCAAATATGTATTACTCCACTCGAACCAGTTACGTCTCCTTTGGGGCACGCCTGAATTTCGATGGTACAGTGACACTCTTGGATACTTCAAAGTGGTGAAAAAATAGGGCTGGGATCTTGGTTCCAGCCCTCTGTAATGATAATCATGTCTTAGTTGATTGCAGTACTCTTCATCTGGCTTATAGGAAGCTTATAAACAAGGTATGCAATGAGAGACATAACTAGGCCAAAGATACAGGCAATGATTGCTTCACTGCTGGTTTCGTTACTCTTAAGGACAATCTGAATCCCGTTACTGATTTGGATTGTCTCCTGAGCCAAACTGGCTGCTTTTGAGAAGAGCCAAGACATTGCAAATAGGAATGCTATTACCACTCCTACACTCAATGGTGGACGGCATGTAGTGGAAAGGGCAGAAGAGACGCATCCGATTCCAAATGCCAGCACACAGGTTAGTGTGATATAAAAGCAGGTTTTAAACAGGGAAGAGAATACAAGTGATCCCGCAATTAAGCTTGATATTATCCCAATGATCATAAGAAAGAGGAATGTCACGATAAGTGTTATTCCCTCGACCATCATGAGTCTTAGAAATGCTCTGTCTCTTGTGAGCCCCATAAACATATAAAGACGCATATACTGAAGAACAAGAGCTCCCAGCACGATATGTGTAATGATCTCGATGACAGATATGCTTTCAAGAGTTCCTGAGAAGAATACAGAGACAATTGGGAGATCCTCCATTCCAATCTGCCTTCCTATTGTGTACATCAAAACAGGGATGAATACCATCACTATCAAGGCGCCAATCAACCCGGCACTTAATACGCTCAAAGTATAATCTTTTATAACAACTCTATCTTTTTTCATTATTCGCCGTCCTTTGTCATCTCGACAAAATATCTCTGAAGGTCAACGTTTTCGACGTTTATACCGTCTCCCTCTACGTCTCCTTCCACCAAAACCTTCATCTGGCCAAGAATAGAAGAACGAGAGAGTACTTTTCTTCCTTCAACAGCTCTCTCGACTCTTTCTTTCTCTCCGGAGACCATCTTTACCTTTGATAATAGGTAATCTTTGTCTCCTTCCTTCATAAGCTTTCCGTTATCAATGATGATTACTTTGTCGATGAGAGGAGAAATTTCTTCGATCAGGTGTGTTGCCACTACAAAGCATCTATCAGGTGAGAAAGAGGCAAGAAGTTCTTCATAAAAGAGTTCCCTGTGGTTTGCATCCAATCCAAGTATAGGTTCATCGAAGAATATATATTCCCTATTTGAAGCAAGTCCAAGAATATCTTTAAAGATTGTTCTGTAGCCTGTGGAGAGCTTTTCCCACTTTTTGTTTACATCCAGTTTGAACTTCTTGGAAAGCATCAAAGCCTTTTCTTCTGAGCCAATGCCCATATCATCCATCATCTTGAAAATGTTCTTCAGCTTTGTTGAGGATGGAAGCATGTTCTCATCGCCTACGATTGTGATTCTTTCAAAGTCCTTTGGGCTCTTTCTTACTTCATTTCCATCTAGCAAAATGGATCCTTCGTCTTGGTAAAGTCTATTTCCAATGCACTTTATAAGTGTAGACTTTCCAGCTCCATTCCTTCCCAAGAGCCCGATGATGTGCCCCCTCTCAAAGGAGCAAGAGACTCCATCCAATGCCTTGGTTGAGCGGAAAGATTTCTTTATATCTTTTATTTCAATGCTCATTTTTCTTCTCCCATAATCAAAAGTGCAATTTCTTTTCTATCCATTCCAAGTCTCTTCGCCTCCTCCAACATTGGAGAAAGATACTTGTCTTTAAACTCTGTCTTTCTTCTTTCTCTTATCCTTTCTTTTGCTCCGTCTTTGACAAACATACCGATTCCTCTTTTCTTCTCAATCAAATCCATATCCAACAATAGGTTCATTGCCTTAAGAACTGTAGCCGGGTTGATATGAAGGGCGACACTTAAATCTGTTGTGGAAGGGATAGCCATGCCTTCCTCATAAGTTCCAAGAAAAATGTCATCTTCCAATGCTTTGGCCAGCTGCTGGAATATTGGACTGTCATCTTTAAATGTGTAGTTCATTTTACTCCTTAATTGGTTAGTTACTTGACTAATTAACCAATTATCATAAAACGATAGACCGTGTCAACAGAAAAAGAAAAAATATTTAAATTGGTGTTCAGAATAATTTCTAACCTATTGAGTTTAAAATAATTGCACATCATTTTTATACGCTTTGTTTGTTATATCTATCTATTTGCGTTCTATAGATTTCGTTGACAGATATAAACGGGAGGGGGTATGCTTATCGTTGATAAAAACTCATTTTTCAAGGTGGGAAATATGAAAAAAAGTCTTTTGATCGTTCTTTCTTTAATACTAGCATCCCTACTATTAGTGGTTGCTTGCGACGACAAAGTGGATCCTGAGAATCCTTCTATTGAACTGCCAGAAGGTGCACCATCATTAGATCCTGAGGACTTGGATGAAATTACTGGTGATCCAGTTGAACCAGATGAGTCTGACCTTGTTCTTTTGCAGACAGTAATCGAAGAGATCCAAGATTATCTTATGACAACAGATTCTTATGGTTATCCAGAATTAAGTGATGAAGCGACAGTAATTCTGAGTGATTTGGTAAAGGCAGTAGGGGAGAAGGGTATCGAGCTTGAAGGCGAAGGATATGCTTTGAAAGTATCTGCAGATATTGATGCTGAAAAAATCGCTGAAGGCACATTCTCTATAACTGCTTCGGCTTCTTTCGATAACTTTGCTTTCAATAAGTTTACTCTTGACGGGGATGTCAAAGTAAAGGTTTCTCCAAATCCTGGTTACAATCCAGAAACTGAAAAGCCTTTCACTTTTGATAGCACAGGAACTTCAGTTTTCATGACTATCAGTGAAGAAGCTGTTGAATATAAAGATATTGGAAAAATAGTCCAGGCAGTAAAGTCTAGTTATGGTGAAAATGGACCGTCAGAGGAAGATGCAGCTTCTATAATGAAATCTCTTGCTGCATTGTGTCCATCACTTGTTGAATCCTTGAATGATTTCTTGAGTGATTATTTAATCAAGACAGATCTATTGACAATTGCTCTTTCTGCAAAAATGGAAAACGTGGAAAGTATATTCAGCGAAGAAGGTATAAAGTCTGAAAAACCTATCACTGCTTCTTTGAATGCTACTGCGTATACAAATACTCCTATAGAGCATAACGGCTCTCAGTACAAGGTGTTTGCTTATGGAGATGTTAAGACAGTAATAGACAAAAATCCTGATTATGAAGAAAACCCTGAAAAAGGACCATTCAGAGTAAAGCTCGAAGGCAGAGTAAACATTATTTTGGAGACATCAGGAAAGAATGGAAACCAGAAACTTAGACTCCAGCTTGAAGTAAGTGGAAGCAACTTGACAGGAGATCCAAGTGTAGATGCTTTATTGGTCATTAATGATAAAGTCATAGAGTTAAGTGCTCTTGTAGAATAAAAATAAAATCATCTTCCGATAAAAGACAAATGGGTGCCGCTTTCCTTGGTGACACCCATTTCCTTTGTATTATATGTCCTAAGCTTACTTAATAAGCTTCTTAATCCAATTCTTTTCCTTAAGGGAAATCTTGCCGTCAACGGCACAAATAAGCATTACAACGATAATGATGTCAGCCTTCATTTCATCAGAGAAGAATCCGATCAAATCCACCATTTCATCTACGATGGTCTTCAGTTCCTTGTGCTCTTTGGAAAGGGAAGAGAATGCTCTCTTGGCATCATTATAATCGATGCTGTCACCAAAGAAGGCATGGAGAAGAGGATAGACAAGGGCATATTCATCTTCTGAGAGCTTTCCATCTGCTGCGATTGCTCCATAGATGAAGGAAGCGAAAATCTCAATGCCAGAGAGTCCATCTTCACTGAAAGCGGAAAGGGCAGGAATAAGCTTCATTGCCTTCTCTGTCAAAACGGCTGCGTATGTATCTATATCGATACTTTCAAAATCTTTGCAAAGTTTATCAAAGTCTTTCATTTTTCTTTTCCTCGTGAACTAAATATCGTAATTAATTTGGAAAAGGCAAGGAAAACAAATATGTAGTTTTCAAGAAGTTAATGTACCCCTGTGCAAGAGTTGACAAATCCATTTCCTGTAAATAGAATTTCTTTATCAATAAAGGGTTTTGAAACCCTTGTGTGAGTTCAATTATATCCAAAAACATCACAAAATACTTAATGTTGAACGGGGTACCGATGTCCTCAGACATGCTAGATGAGGCTGTGGAAGAGAAGGCAATTGCCCAACAGGAACAGCCGGAAGAAAAGAAAAAGGTTACTGTAAAGATTTCTCCTAGAAAGAGAGTATCTGTCAAAAAGAAGATTGATGTTACAGAGGAAAAGGTTGCGGAAGAACCAGCGCCGGCTCCAGTAGCTCCTATGGAAGAAGAAACCAAGCCTCAGGAAGAGGAAGTAAAGCCAAAGAAGAGAGGCAGAAAGCCTAACCCTGCAAAAGCTGATGCTCCTCGTGGAAGAAAACCAAGGGTTAAGAAAACTGAGGAGCCAAAGAGTGAAGACGGCATGCTTCCTTTCGATGAACCTCAAGAGAGTGTCAAAGAACCAGAACCTGTAGTTGAATCTTTTGTCTCTGTAGAAGAGAAGAAAGAAGAAGTATTGGAACCACAGGAAGTACAGAGCTCAGTAGAAGAGACATCTTTGCTGGAAGAAGAAGCTGCAAAAGAAGATAACGGTGACAATCAGGGCCAGGAATCTCAGAATAGTGAAGGCCAGAACGGTACTGAAGAAAGATTCTATGATGGTGACAGACGCCAGGACAGAAGAGACCGTTATAACAGAAACGATAATAGAAATAATAAATTCAAGAATAAAAAAGACCGAAGACCTTTGGAGGATCTTCCTCCTGAGATTAATCTGGATGAAAACCCGGATGCACCTCGTCTCTTCATTTCCGTCTTGACAGCACTTTCCTTGGAACAGGTCAGGGCAAGGGCAAGAGAAGATGGTATCCCTGAAGACGTTATTCTTGATTGCAGAAAGCAGGATCTTATTGCAAAGCTTCTTCGCCTCCACTCCCAGATGGGTTGGGCATTGATGGTTGAAGGTGTCTTGGAGATTCTTAATGACGGCGGATATGGTTACATCAGATATGCTGTAAACAACTATCTTGTGGGAACAGAAGATGTCTACATCTCCGCTTCCATGATAAAGGCAGTGGGCCTTAAGACAGGAGATACAGTACTTGGACAGATCAGAGCTCCTAGAGAGAATGAAAAGTCTGCTGCTGTGATCAGAGTTCTTTCTGTAAATGGTGAAGAACCAAAGATGGCTAAGATCCGCGCTCCTTTCGACACTCTTACTCCTCTATTCCCTAATAAGCGTCTTAACCTTGAGATCGAAGAAGAGGGAAAGAAGTCCGAACTCTCTACAAGAGTCGTAGACCTCTTCTGTCCAATCGGAAAGGGACAGAGATCTCTTATTGTTGCTCCTCCTCGCACAGGTAAGACTGTACTTATGCAGAAGATTGCCAATGCGATCACTACAAACCATCCTGAAGTTATTCTTATGGTACTTCTTGTTGACGAAAGACCAGAAGAAGTAACAGACATGAGAAGAAACGTAAAGGCTGAAGTCATCGCTTCCACCTTCGATGAGCAGGCTACACACCATGTTCAGGTTGCAGAGATGGTCATC
>JALFYG010000275.1 GCA_022784805.1 Spirochaetales bacterium | reverse complement strand
ATAGCGAGGCAGTATGGAACAAGGCCATCTGCTTCCTGGATTGCCTTTACGGCCTTGATGGACGACATACCTGTGCTGATAAGGTCTTCGATAAGAAGAACCTTCTTTCCTTCATATCCCTTTGCTCTTCCCAAGCCTTCGATCTGATTCTTCAGACCATGGTCCTTACCTGAGCTTCTTATATAAGTAAGAGGCTTATGGAGCATGTCGGAGAGGGTGGTTGCGTGAGGAATGCCTGCTGTGCTTGTTCCTGCGATATTGTCTGGATCGAAGCCGATGGAAGAGAGAATCTCAGCAAAGGCTGAAGCGATCATCTTTCTTGCTTCGCAGTCTCCCAAGAGAGTTCTGTTATCATTATAGATTGGCATATAGTAGCCGCTTGCCCAGCAGAATGGCTTTTGGGGACTGAGTCTGATGGCGCCCATTTCCAAGGCTTTCTTTGCTAGTTGTTCTGAGTAAGTTGTCTTTTCCATAATCTATCTCCCTTTTTAGTGTTTGAATATTTCTTTGAAAGTGTGGACTCTTCCGCAGTATGCGCAGACGAATCTGTTGTCTGGGGTGCGGTGGAACATGGCGCCAACGTGTTCGTTCTGGCTGTCATTTGAGATACAAGCATCGTTGGTGCACATCAGGTCATCGAAGTTATAGATGCGAGGAGGAATGTGAGTGCGGATCTTTCTCTTAACTTCTCCGTTTTCAATGATGTTAAGTGTGCAGCCTGGAGCAGATGCGGCAAGTCTCTTGATCTCTTTATGAGTCAAGTCAAAGTGTCCGATACGGAATATGATTCCCTTATATTTTCCATCTGAGCCCTGGCTTACCCATTCGCCGCCCTTCAATGAGTCAAGATTCATGACTCTTCTCATTAAAATCATGTGGCGTCTGATCTCTTCCGGCTCTTCGCCACGGCAGATGTGGTCGATTACGATACCATTATTAATTGGGTTGACGCCTTCGGAGATGACTCTTGTCTTCTTCTCCCCTGGCTTTACTTCAACGATCCACTCTTCATCTTTTACTTCCTTCTTTGTTAGAGTCGGGACAAAGTCATCACCGATTTTTCCAGCAACGAGGCCCAAGAGTACGATTCTTGTGTACATGCCGTTGATGGATTGTTTCTCCCAGCCATTGAGAGGTGTCTCATCAAGGAATGTTGGGATAGTTGGGTGGACCTTGTGTCTTGGAAGTGGGTGGTAGAATCTTGTGTTTTCAGGAAGAAGATCCATAAACTCCTTTCTGAAAGTGATGCTCTTTCTAAGTTCATCCTGTTTCTGGAGAATCTTTTCACCCATTCTCTCAAGCTGAGGGCGGGTGAAGTACCACTTGTCAGCACACTTTCCGCTCTTAAGATACTCTTCGATTGAAGGATACTCTGTGACTTCAAATCCATTTTCCTTCATCTTTGTCACATAAGCCTCTGGCATAGCCAGCTCCTGAGGTGCGATCAAGTCAACCTTTACCTTTGACCAAAGAGTGAGGCCGTCAGCCTTGCTGTGTACGGTTCTTCCATGATAAAGGTCCCCCACAAGAGCAATATGTAGATAAGAAGTGTCCCAGTTATTGTCTTCAAGGAAGGAGTATTCATCCAAAAGCTCCTGGGTAGGGTGTTCATGCTTACCGTCTCCTGCGTTGATGAATACAGGCTTGAAGCCAAGATTGTTTCTCTCTGCATACTTTGAACACTCTTCTTCAAGGTGTCTTGTTACGCCTTCAACCTTACTTCTGATGATGAATATTCTATTGTTGTAACCACAAAGAGTGTTGAAAGTATCACTAAAACTCTCTCCTTTATTGAAAGAAGAGTTATCTGCACTCATCTCAGTAAGCTTTGCATGGTGGAACTCTGCGGCATTACGGAAGCTTTCCTTTGTTCTTGTGCTGTCTTCAAGAAAAACTTCATAGATACCAAAGTCCGGATCATTGATTCGGAAACTGTCTCTTTTTTCATCATCTCCATCTGCAATGGCCTTCTTAAGCTCTCTGACCTTTTCAAAGAGGTAAAGTCTCTCTTCCTTTGAAAAGTCGTCGATTACGCAAAGGCTTCTTCCTTTGAAATAATTCATCTTTTTCCTCCGCAACACAAAAAAAATACCGGTGAATACCGGTATCTGGGTCATATCATTTTAAGAAATCTATGTCTCTTCTGTGTCTCTGTGTCATATTAGAAAAAATCTACCAAAAGAGATGAAAAATGGCAATAGCAGGAGCTATTGTATTCGCCTTTGTCTTCATGGCTTTTGTTTATATCAAAAGACGCGAGAGCGAAAAAGCTTGATTATTGAGAGAACGAAAAAAGATTCGATTTGAAAGAGAAATGATAAAAAAGAGATTTTGTTTCCAAAAGAAATAATAAAACTCGCTTCCATTCTTCTGATTAATAGAATACAAGATGACTATAGTGTCTATTTAGTGCTATCAAGTTAAGTTTATCGATATCAATTTATTGACTATAAATGCGTAACATGATTGAATGGTTAGAGATGCGTTAAAAACATCGAAAAAGATTGGTTTAATAAAAAATTGGGAGATAGAAAATGAAGAAGATTATTGTTGCTCTTCTTGTTGCTCTTGCCCTTTTCTCTTTCGTTTCCTGTGGAAAGAAAGCAGAAACCGGGACAACTACAACTGTAACAACTACTTCTACTGCTTCAACAACAGAAGCAGCAAAGACAGAAGTCAAGGCTCCAGAGACTACAGCAAAGGTAGAAGAAACTAAGGTCGAAACTCCAGCTAAGGTCGAAGAGACTAAGGTTGAAACACCAGCTCCAGTTGTAGAGACTCCAAAGGCTACAAGTGGAAAGTATAAGCTCGGAATGGGTGTTGTCTATGCTGATTCCTCTTCAACAACTCAGGCTGCTTACTCAGCAACAGTTGCTGCAGTCGTAGTAGACGAGAACGGCGTCATCGTTGATTGTAAGATCGACTGCGCTCAGAACAAGATGAATGGCGATGCAATTGACCCAGAGAAGTCATTCCTTAGTAAGTATGAGCTCGGATTTGACTACAACATGGTCAAGTACAGCGAAGCTACAAACGAGTGGTTCCAGCAGGCTGATGCATTTGCTCAGTACGTAATCGGAAAGACAGCTGATGAAGTAGCTGCACTTCCTACACGTGTAAGAGGCGAAAGCGAGCCACATCCAGGCTATGTCGTAACAGCTGACGAGACACTCTTTGCATCTTGCTCAATCACAGTCACAGACTTCATCGAAGCAGTTGTAAAGGCAGCAAACGACAAGTATGCACAGGAATTTGAGACTAAGTCTTCTTTCAAGCTTGGTGTAAAGTGTCAGTCTTCTGCTGAAAGCAGTACAGCTCCAGCTGATGGAAAGAACGGAACAATTAAGATGTATGTTAACTTCGGTGCTGCTGTTGTCGGTACTGACGGCACAATCCTTGCTGCAGTTACAGATGCTATCCAGCCATCACACGAAGTTGATGAGTTCGGCGAGATTGTCAAGACAACTTACAAGGGAACAAAGAAAGAGCTCGGATTTGACTACAACATGGTCAAGTTCAGCGAGGCAACCAACGAGTGGTTCCAGCAGGCAGCTGCTTTCGAAGACTACTGCGTAGGTCGCACAGCTGATGAAGTTCTCTCTCTTCCTACACGTGTCAGAGGCGCAGATGAGCCACATCCTGGTTACGTCGTAACAACAGATGAGACACTCTTTGCTTCATGCTCCATCACTATCACAGACTTTAAGTATGTTATCGGAGAAGCTGCAAAGAATGCTGTTCCAGTTTCAACATATAAGCTTGGAATGGGTGTTGTCTACTCAGATTCCTCTTCAACAACTCAGGCTGCTTACTCAGCAACAGTTGCTGCTGTCGTAGTAGACGAGAATGGCGTCATCGTTGATTGTAAGATCGACTGTGCTCAGAATAAGATGAATGGCGACGCTATTGATCCAGCTAAGACATTCCTCAGCAAGTATGAGCTCGGATTTGACTACAACATGGTCAAGTACAGCGAAGCTACAAACGAGTGG
>JALFYG010000238.1 GCA_022784805.1 Spirochaetales bacterium | reverse complement strand
AAGAGGAGAAGAGTGAGAAGTACTCTTTCCTTGCCTCCCACTATAAAGAGGGTGAGTTCTCTTCTTATATCCCAATCATGAATGGCTGCAATAACTTCTGCTCCTACTGCATTGTTCCTTATGTTAGAGGTCGAGAAGTCTCCAGAGACGTGGAGAGTATCATAGAAGAAGTAAAGTATATGGATGAGAAAGGAGTGAAGGAGATCACACTTCTTGGCCAGAATGTTAACTCTTATTCATCCACATATAACGGCGAAAGTGTAGACTTTCCTAAGTTATTGGAGATCATAACCCAATATATGAACAACATACTTTGGGTAAGATTTGAGTCACCTCATCCTAAAGATTTCTCAGATGACCTTGTGAGAGTCATTCGTGACAATAAAAAGGTTGCAAAGCACATCCATTTACCTATGCAGTCAGGAAATACAAGAATTTTGCAGCTGATGAACCGTCATACCACAAGAGAGAAGTTTATTGAGCTCATAGACAAGATGAAGAGCGAGATACCTTCTCTTACACTAAGCACTGACGTCATCGTAGGTTTCCCTTCAGAGACAGAGGAAGAGTATCTGGAAACCCTCTCTATGATGGAAAAGATGAGCTGCACAGAAGCTTTTATGTATTACTTCAACCCTCGTGAAGGCACAAGGGCTGAGAAGATGGAAGGTCAGATTGAAGAGAAGATAAAGATACAGAGACTTGAGAGACTTATCAACGAGCAGATAGAAAGGCAGAAAAGAATAAAGACAGCCTCTCTTCCTTTCGAGACTATTGGTATCGTAACCAGTGTCACAAGGGATGATAGCTCCAGGTATCTCTTACGCACAGAGCACAATGAGTATGTATCTTTCCTTCCTCACTCTAATCATAAGAACGGAGACGTCGTATACGTAAGAGCCACTGAATTAAATGGAAATACATTTCGAGGTGAAGAAATTGAAAAAGAGTGACTATGACTCATTCTTTGAAGCTCTTAAGAGTTCCAAGAAAACTGTAGTCCTTACAGGAGCGGGTATATCTACTTTATCAGGGATAAAGGACTTCAGGTCCTCCAACGGCTATTATAGCCAGGATTTTGGACATATGAAGGTTGAGGATATTCTCGACATCGATTTCTTTATGGACCATCCTTCAGTCTTTTATTCTTGGGCGAAAGACGCTTGGTATAACATGCATGATTATGAACCAAATGTTGTTCATAGAGTCTTACGTATCATGGAAGAGAAGGGGATGCTGTCTGAAGGTATCTTTACCCAAAACATCGATGGCCTCCATACAAGGGAAGGAAGTAGGAAGGTATATGAACTCCATGGAACCATAGAGAAAAGCTACTGCACAAAGTGTGGAGAAGGCTTAACCTTTGATTGGACAAAGGAACTTGTGGACAGAGATGTGGTTCCTATGTGTCCTCACTGCGGAGGTCTTGTAAAACCTTATATCGTCTTCTATGGAGAGAATCTGGATTCCGAGCTTTTATACAAAGCAGACTCAGCTTTCCTTAGACCAGACTTGTGTATTGTCCTTGGATCATCTCTTGTTGTTCAGCCAGCGGCATCCCTGCCATACAGGACTGCTCGTAGCGGAGGAAAAATCTGTATCGTCAACAGGGACTCCACGTATCTTGATGATTATGCTGATTGGCGTTTTGACTCCTTATCTGAGTGGGGTGAGAAAATGGAGGATTTTCTAAAGAAACTTTGATTCCGTACAATTTTTTATGTGTGTAAAAACATATGCGTAATTAATTACATGTAACTATTGATTTTTGTTACATAAGAAGATATTATCCTTTTTACCTTTCTAAACGGGGGTGTTTTGGTTTCGACTGGCCTTGCCATGCCGTAGACTGCGGACCAAGAGCTGACTTGTAAAACCGGCAAAACAAATTAAATGCTAAGAAAGAAGAAGACTACGAAGTCGAATTCGAAGCAACAGCTCTCGCTGCGTGAGCACTTGAGCGGGATTATTTGAGTTAAGACTCTGATTCATTTAATCCTTTGACAAAGGGGTCTCATCTATAAGGAGCTCATCGGCCTTGTGGAAAAATCTTAGATGATGCTTCATGGCCTACGCTGGTTCCACTGCCTAAGCCATGGAAAAGACTAGAACTGGAACTATGATCCGTAGACGTTTATGGGTGGATTGTCAGGACGGGAGTTCGAGTCTCCCCACCTCCATGGTTTGGTTATTTTATTTGGTTGCTGTTTTGGGGGGATATATGGCAAACAAAGTAGATGTTCGTATTGTCAAATCAAAAGACAGTTTGATGACTGCGCTTGTTAATTTGCTATTGCAGAAAAACTTGGAAGATTTGACAATCTCTGAAATCTGTCAGGAAGCCGATGTCAACAGGAATACGTTCTATTCACATTACACAAGTGTGAGGGAACTATTTGAGGAAATGAAAGGAAAGTATATGGAGTCATTGTTGGCCTCATCAAAGGTCTTTGATGAGCCTAATGATTCTATTTCAAAGTCACTTATCAACATATTGGATAAGATGAAAGAAGAGAGCAACATGACCAAGGTCATTCTTTCTCAGACAAATACAACTAAGTTCCTTAATATGCTTCTCCATTTCGCTCTTCCTCAGATTTATACTATGAAGTCCAAGTCAGAGCTGTTGTCTTCTGGTGAAAGCCAAGCTTTTGTTTTGGGAGGTGTTGTTAATTTGATCCATCATTGGGTGGAGACAGATTTCCAGGAGAGCCCCAAAAACCTTGGAAAGCGAATATCCTCCTTCATCGACGAGTTTTTCTCTATATAACATAAGAGGCTGCAGAACACAATCTACAGCCTCATTTCTTTAATACTTATTAAGTTCCCTGATCTCGCGCCTAGCGTCGATTCTTGCGTCTCTCTCTTTGATTGCTTCTTTCTTGTCTCTTACATTCTTACCTCTGGCAAGGGCAATCTTCATCTTCACTAGGTTACCTTTGATGTAGATTTCCAATGGAACCAAGGTAAAGCCTTTCTCATTAACCTTTCTCTGGAACTTCTTAATCTCCTGACGATGGGCAAGAAGCCTACGCTTTCTATCGCTTTGATGATTAAAGATATTTCCATGAGAGTAGGGCTGGATAAGAAATCCAATAAGGGTAAGCTGCAAGTCTTTTACAGATACATAGCTATCAGAGAAGGAACACTTTCCTTCCCTGACACTTTTAACTTCTGTTCCTTGTAGTTCAATGCCACACTCCAATTCCTCGATTATTTCGTAGTTGAAGTATGCTTTTTTATTTTTTTGAATGAGTTTAAAACTATCTCCCATTTATTTTGCCAACCTTAAACCGCAGAATTCACTGCACATACTCTTTGATGTTATTCCCACTGTTTCTATGGTGATGGAGGAAGGATCTGACACATAGCTGCCACCCTTG
The DNA here is from genome assembly GCA_022784805.1 of Spirochaetales bacterium. GTDB lineage: Bacteria > Spirochaetota > Spirochaetia > Sphaerochaetales > Sphaerochaetaceae > Ornithospirochaeta. Next base: position 3,671 of record JALFYG010000238.1, on the reverse strand, counting down.
ACAATAACATCATCATATTTCCACTCATTACTGAGGGTGATTATCTTATCATAATCAGAGAGTCTTGATAAAGGAATAAATGGAGTTGAAGTGAACTCCCAAAGCTGCCCCAGCATAGCAGTAGGGGTAGTCGGGTTATTCTCAACATAGATAAGAGATGTAACAAAATCCTTACCGCTGGATGAGAGGGCTGCTGTGTACCATTCTCCTTCAGTCGGAATATGATACTCAACTCCATCTACCTTGCTCTTCCATTCACAGTAAGCCTCAGCTGCATAGTAGCTGATGTTTCTTATTGGCCTTATAGATGTGATATAAGGAGAGAGAGTTATTCCCTTAAGATAGTTGGTGTCTACCAAACCTTCTTCCACAAGGTTATCGAGGTTATCGATAGACCACTTAGGATTAGCAGCCACAAATAAAGCCCAATCATGCTCGGTTACAAGATTCTTTGCTATTGAGAATTCATCGACTTTAATGGATACCGGAGCTTCTTTTGCACTCTCCACGCTGATAGTAATGCTCTCTCCCATGTTTATATTAGATGATGAGTAATGGAAGAAATCACCATCTTTAAGAGGAGCTGCAACTACACTTGTCTCACTTCTATCTATAGTCTTCTCTTTCCCTTCAAAGAGGTAAGGAAGAAGAGCCTCAATTTCCTTTGATTCATTTGATTGGAAGGTGACATTATTCTTCTCAAGAATACCTCTTCCTTCTTTATAATCTTCATAAAGCTCAGTTGATGAGATATGAGAAACTGCGAGTAGCCAAGTGTCCCTTACATCTTTTAAACCTGCCTCGACTACATTCTTTGCAAAAGCAGAGAAAAGAGGAGGGTAGTGGAATGTGGAAGGAGCAGAGAACACAGCTGAGTAGGAAGTGACATCACGAATAAAAGCTTCTTCTATTTTTGCCTTCACGCTTTCGCTATAACTTCTCTCTGGCTCGATAAGAACTGGCTTATGTGAGAAGAAAGAGAAAAATACCTTTCTCTTTACTTTAGTTTCAATGCTGCCATATTCCTCACCTTCATAGATTAATGTATATGTATGATTTCCACCTGTGGTTTTATAGACACCATCGGTGCCGGAACCTAGATATACTCCATCTTCCAAAACACCGGACCCCACTATAGGCTCATTAAATGTTACATAAGCTGTGTTTGATACTAATCCAGGAAGAACAAAAAGCAGGAAAGAGAGCAATAGAACAACTAAAGCCCAAAAAATAATTATATAAATACCGGGCCTGATACCATGAAAAGGCTTTAATTTAACCGGTTCTACTTCAGGAAGCTGTTTTTTTCTTAACATAAGACTAAATTAAACATACCAAAGTCTCTTGTCAATTGAACTCGTGTGTTGTAAGTTTTCTTCATGGACAGATTTCTGACATGGGTTGAGGTTTCCACAGAGAAGTCATTAACCAAAAGAAAAGCCAAAAGGGCTTATAACAAAGCAAAAAAGAGAACCTTTCTCTCTGAAACACTGGAGTGGATAGATGCTCTGGTGTTCGGAGTATTCTGGGTCATTATATTTAATCAGTTTTTATTTCAGTTATTCTTGATTCCATCCCCATCTATGGTAGATACACTTTTGGTACAGGATAGAGTCGTAGTATTTAAGGATCAATATGGTGTGGAGGTTTATCCTGCTGGCCCTAAGATTGCAGAAGATAATAGACGTGTCCAAAGAGACGATATCATAACATTCTATAATCCTGAGTATGACTCCAAGGGACCTGTCTTCGATATCCTCTCTCAAGCTATCTACATGGGAACCCTTTCCCTTGTCAACATCGATAAAAATGAAGATGGCACTCCTGCTGAAAGATTATATGTAAAGCGTGCTGCTGGTCTTGGTGGAGACAATATCTACTTCAAGGATGGTAACGTTTATATTAAGGCTGCTGGAACTGGAGAGTGGGTGGATGAGACTGAGTTCAGAAGTGAAAACTTTCTTTCTGACGGCCCAAATAGAAGCGTCGACCAATCTCTATATCCAGGCTTGAAGGCTTATGCAAGAATCACAGCCTTCGATGAAGCTGGTATCGCTTTCTCTTCAGCTCTCCTTGAAGACTTTAAGAAAGTCCAAAATAGCGACTATAGCTATATCTTCGACTACTATGAATACTCCAGGGAATATAACACAGCAAAGGCTTGCATCAATCCTGAGTCACTGACTCAGCGCTCAGACTTAGCTGTATATAGGACAGGAATCTATGTTCCTGAAGACTATGTGCTGCCTCTTGGAGACAATAGAGACAACTCCCAGGACGGAAGATACTTCGGTCCTGTAAGTGAAAGTAAGGTAAACGGCAGAGTCGTCGCCAGATTCTGGCCGTTAGGGAGAATCGGTCTTCTGACTGAAAGCTAATATGGTTGGTTTTGATTCCACTCGTCCAGTTTCTCTTTATATCCACATACCTTTCTGCTCTTCCAAGTGTGATTACTGTGCCTTTTACTCACGTAAACCACAAAATGAAGAGATCGATAAGTATCTGGATCTTCTTCTATTGGAACTGGAAGCTGTAAAGAAAGAAATAAAAGTTCCTTTTTATACTATATTCATTGGTGGAGGAAATCCTGGAATACTTGGTTTTGATAGGATAAAGAAGATCCTTGAGTCTGCTGAAGAATATGGAAGACCCAAGGAAGTCACCATAGAATGTAACCCAGGAAACCTGAATGAAGACATTCTTTCCCTCTCCGGTCTCTTGGATAGAGTCAGCATCGGTATCCAAAGTATGGATGAGAGTGTCTTGAAGACCCTTGGCAGGCATCAAACTATTGAAACCAACTTAAAAGCCTTGGAGCTATTGAAGACTTTGCCATTTAGATGGAATGCAGACATTATAACAGCTGTTCCTGGAGAGAGTATTGAAACCACACTCTCTGACATCAGAACCATCGCCTCTTATAACCCAGGTCATATCTCTTTCTATTGCCTTACCTTCGAGGAAAACACTCCTTTGATCCAAAGGGAGACTCCTTTGGAGGATTATGAGGAATTGGATTTTCTCCTTAAGGGCTGGGAAGAGTTAAAAAAACTCGGATATGACCACTATGAGGTATCTAACTTTGCTAGGCCAGGGGAAGAGTGCCTTCATAACAAAGTCTATTGGAATCTTGGTCAGTACATAGGGCTAGGCCCTACAGCTGAGAGTGCACTAGGATGGGACGAGATGGTTGTCATGAGAAACACGGAAAGCATAGAGGAATTCTTTCAAACCCATGCTTTCAATGTCTCATCCTTAAATAAAGATGAAACTGAAGAGTCATATCTTTTGACAACACTGAGGACAAATAGGGGCATTGATAAAGAGGAATATAAAGAGAGGTTCAATAAAGACTTCGACTCTGTTTACGAAGAAAGAATCTCAATTCTGGACAGAGAATCCTATGTAAACAATGAAAAATCTTTCATTGTCACCGAGAAAGGCATGCTTACATTGGACTCTATTATACTTACTCTTTCTATGTCTATCTGACAAATAGTGTTTCATGGGATTGACTGTATTTTATTGCATGTGATATTTTCATAGGGTAATCCAAATATATCGAGGTATATACATGTCTGGCCACAGCAAATGGGCAACAATAAAGCACAAGAAAGGAATTGCAGACGCTAAGCGCGGACAGGCTTTCACAAAGCTTATCAAGGAAATCA
>JALFYG010000199.1 GCA_022784805.1 Spirochaetales bacterium | reverse complement strand
AAGTAACAGTAGTTAGGCATGTTTACAGGGTTTGGAACGCTTCCAGGAATGTTGTAGAGTTCCTCAACCTTCTTTCCCACAACTGGCTTGGACTTCATCAAGCCGATTGTATAAGGGTGAGCAGGGTGATGGAAGATATCATCTGCAGTACCCTTCTCGATTACACGACCTGCATACATGACGACTACGTAGTCAGCCATACCTGCTACGACACCAAGGTCGTGGGTGATGAGCATGATGGAAGATCCAATCTTCTTCTTCAAGTTCTCCAAGAGATCAAGAATCTGTGCCTGGATAGTAACGTCGAGGGCTGTTGTAGGCTCATCGGCAATGATTAACTCAGGCTTACAAGCAAGAGCGATGGCAATCATGACTCTCTGTCTCATTCCACCGCTGAGCTCGTGAGGATACATTGAGTAGACGCCCTCTTTGTTTGCAATACCAACCATTTCCAACAATTCAAGAGTTCTTGCTTTTACTTCTTCCTCACTCATTCCAGGGTTATGTAGAATAATAGCCTCATCAACCTGGTCTCCGATACGGAAGACAGGGTTGAGGCTTGTCATAGGCTCCTGGAAGATCATAGACATCTTATTGCCTCTGATCTGCTCCATGATTGAGTTCGGGGTATTTACGATGTTGTAAGCAGTGCCATCGCCTTTATTGAATCTGATTTCACCTCCAACAACCTGACCTGTCGGACGCTGTAAAAGCTGCATCAGAGAAAGGGATGTAACACTCTTTCCACATCCTGATTCACCTACGACACCGACTGTAGAGTTCTTTGGAACATCAAAAGAGATGCCATCTACAGCTTTTACTGTACCGACTTCTGTAAAGAAGAATGTACAGACGTTATCAAACTCGACGACGTTGTTCTCGTCTCTCATTTTTGTTGTATAGAGTTTAGGATCCTTATTGGCATTGGCTCTATCAGCTTCAAGCTTCTTAGTCACCTTTCTATTGAACTTGGTGATTCTTCTGGATTCTTTACCAGAAATATATGATGTGTGTTTTTTCTCTGACATAAATCACCTCTTTCCCTTTGGATCGTAAGCGTCTCTGAGACCATCACCGATAAAGTTGAATGCGATTACAGTGAAGGAAATGAGAAGACCTACAGGAATCCATATGTATGCATAGTGAGCCATAGCAGAAGCTGAAGATACACTGTTGATCATTGTACCCCAAGTAGCCAATGGATGCTTTACACCGAGACCCAAGAATGAGAGTGTGGACTCAGTTAGAATGGTTCCACCAATACCCATTGTTGCACTGACGATGAGCTGAGGCATTACGTTTGGAATAAGGTGCTTGAAGATTCTATCCTTAACCTTTATACCTGTTGCTTCTGCAGCAATCATAAACTCCTGTTCTCTGAAGGAAAGGATCTGGCCTCTGACAAGTCTGGCAACTCCTGCCCAACCCATGATTCCGAGAGCGATCATCATGATAAAGAGTCTTCTGTATACGTCCATTCTCATGGCATCCATGATACCACCGAGAATAATCATGATAGGCATTGAAGGGAGACAGTAGAATACGTCGACGGCACGCATGATGATGTTATCAACCCAGCCGCCATAATATCCGGCAAGGCCACCCATTACGACGCCAATCAAGAGCTCAATAAATACAACTACGAATCCAACCATCAATGATACTCTTCCGCCATACATGACACGTGCAAATACATCGAATCCATCACCGTCTGTACCAAGGATATGAGACCAAGAAGGAGAAGCAAATCTGTCAATGACATATGTGACCTGGTTTGCCCAAAGCTCGTAGTTTCTATCTGTCTGTTTTACTCTGACTTCACTGTCGTCATCATAGAGAAGAACACCATTTTCATCATAAGCATACTGACCATCAGATGTCTGCTGAGGAAGCCTTGTAGTGAATGCATATGTCTGGAGTCCCTGATCCTTCATACCTTCGATTGCTTCTCTGATGTGGACCTTTGCTTCATATTCAATAGTGTCGTCACCATTGGATCTTCTGATGATGAAGTTAGAGAACTCACCGTACTCTTTTCCATTCTCATCATAGATTGTCAAAACATCATCATGGTCAACAAGAGTATAGTTCTTACCATCAGCAGTGAACTTACCTGTTGTGTAAGCAGAAAGAAGTGCATTGTTTCTAAACTCGTCTGTTACCTTTATAGAGCTGTCATAGAAGTCGATGACATAAGTAGTGAAGACCTTTGCAATCTTTGCTTCCCCTACTCTATAGACAGTCTTTGTATTTCCATCAGCAACAACGATATACTCCTCTCCGCCAACAGGGAATACTTCTTCAAGTACTGCATTCTCCGCCATGTCTTCGAACTCGCTTGAAAGAGGTGTACCTGAATAGATGAAGCCTTCTTTTGCAGCTGAAATAACGTAGTTCTTACCTGTTCCACGTCTAAATGAATACTCCACTCCATCAATAGTAAACTTTCCACTATTTCCCTTAAGAGTAGCAACCTTCTTTTCAAAATCACTTCCAAGTGTCTCACCATTATATTTTACACTTCTTGTGATAGCATCATATGTAGCTACATCAACAACAGAAGAACCAAAGGTTGCAACAGCCTTCACGTCTTGTCTCTGACTCATAGCAACAACGTTGTCACCAAGTATATCTATCTGATAGAAATTACCGTCTGCAGCAAGCTTATTGGTACGAGTCTTGCCACTAGCCATCATTTCCTTGATATATGTTGTCATGTAGCTGTTTGCATTGGTATCTACGTTAATTGATGAATCAACCACATAGCCAGTAAAGGAAGTATTCTCTGTAGCAACGCCGAACTTTACGTTGATTGAATCATACTTATAGAAAGTCTGCTTCTGGCCATAAGGATAAAGAAAAGGACCGATGAAACAGAAAACAAATAGTATGATGATAACCACTGATCCAAATACAGCAAGCCTATTTCTGATGAATCTCTTAAAGACCTGCATGGTAGGAGAAAGAACTTTTACTCTTGATACGTCATCAAGCTTTATTTCTCCATTGGAATTGGTACTTTCTTTCTTCTTATTCTTCAATACTTCATTAAGATTGTAAGATGCCATATTCCATTCCTCCTCAACTTAGCCTTACTCTTGGGTCGACGACAGCATAAAGAAGGTCTGAAATCAAGTTTCCCAAAAGTGTAAGGATCGAGATGAAAGTGAGATAGAACATAACGAATGGAATATCTCCCTGTACCATGGAGTTATAGGATGCAAAACCAATTCCTCTAATAGAGAAGAGTGTCTCTGTAATAAGAGCTCCTGAAAAGAGACCTGGAAGAGAACCACCAAGTGTTGTTACAAGAGGAATAAGAGTATTTCTAAATGCATGCTTACTGATAACTTTTTTCTCAGGAACACCCTTTGCCCTGGCTGTCCTGATATAGTCTGAGTTAAGAACCTCAAGCATGTTGGTTCTTGTATATCTCATTAATCCTCCGATAGAGAGGATACTGAGCGTCAAACCAGGAAGCACAAAGTGCTTGGCCACATCAAGGAATTTTCCCCACTGGGAAAGGTCGGCATAGTCCCTGCCCTGCATACCTGAAAGGTCAAACCATCCAAGTTTGATTGAGAATACGTATTTCAACAACGTGGCAAGGAAGAAGGTCGGAAGCGATATGGATATCATGGCAAATACCGTGGTGAAGTAATCGGCAAAGGAGTATTGCTTCTTTGCAGCCATAATTCCAAGTGGAATAGCAACAAGTATTTCAACGACAAAAGAAATCAAAGATAGGATAAAACTGTACCAAACTGTATTGTGGAACTCCTCTGTAACAGGAATAGTCCAAGTCCAGCTGTCACCCCAATTGCCCGTCAAAGCCGTCTTTAGCCAGATAAAGTATCCCCTCAGGATTCCTTTATCCATACCGTATTGGGCATTTAGATCACTTAACCATTCTGTGTAGCTTTTACCAGCACCTGGTCTCGAAGCAAGTTCCCTTGCCTTAGTCTCAAGGTAGTTACCAGGCATGTTATACATTAATGAATAGACAATGAGCATTACAAAAAACAATATGACTACGCTGTACAATAGACGTTTCACAGTATATTTAAGCACCTCGTTTGTCCTCCTATTTCCAATTTTTACGCGCAAAACACACTCAGGTCCCTTATGGACCGATAGGCGTACACCTTAGACTAACTTAAATTTGTTATGTGGTCAAACGAATTAAGATAAAAACAGAAAAATAAAAGAATAAACAATTTATTTCTAAACAACAATTTAACGAAAAAAGGGCCTTCTATTTCTAGAAAGCCCATAGTTTTCTTTCGGAAAAACTTACTTAACATCGAGAGTATCGATTTCAGCAGCCCATCCCCAATATGGAGTCATATCTTTAGGCATTGTGCTGTTGTCGATTCTCTTAGAAGAAGTAACGTAGCAGTCCTTTCTCTGATATGTAGGAAGCTCTACGCCCCAATCCATGATGATTTCCATAGCTGACTTGTATGTTGCCTTTCTGAAGTCTGTGTCAGAAGAAGTACGTCCAGCAATGATAAGAGCATCAAGTTCATCATCCTTAATCTGATAGTGGTTAGAGTTTGTTCCCTTTCCATCAGCATTTGTTGAGTGGTAGACCTGATACATGTCTGGGTCGACTGTGCTCTGCCAAGCAGCACACCAGAGTTCTGCTGTGTTAGCTTCAAGAGCGTTGTTCCATGTTGTGGATGTACAGTCGTTAACCATGAGTGTGATACCAATCTTTGCAAGAGCTTCAGAAGCGCCAACTGCGATTCCGTAAGCTGGGTGATCCTGCTCACCTGAACCAGGTACGAGGAACTCGTAAACCATCTTAGCACCTTCTGGAGCAGCTGTGAACTTAGCACCATCCCATGTGTAGCCTGCAGCCTGGAAGAAACCAATAGCAGCCTGGAGTGCAGCTTCATACTTCTGCTCGTCGTTCATGCCTGCGCTGTAGATTGGGTTACCGTTGACATCTCTGGAGTAAGCAATCTGGTAGCCTTCATCTGTTGGCTGAGGAGCAGCCCAAGATGTGTTGGAAATTGGGTACTGGATGACGGAAGCTCTGTCACCATAGTAAGAGTTAATAACTGTTTCTCTGTAAACAGAGAGGAGTGTCATGATACCCTTTCTGAGATTCTTGGAAGCTTCGCTTGATGGGTCGCCGCCAACGTTTACGAGGTTAGCGTTGATACCGATATATCCATATCCTCTGTAGTCAACAAGGTAAGTTGTGAGAACGTCGCCGACAAGGTCGTTGTTGCTGTTTGCATCCTGGATAGCAAGAAGTGTTGCATCAGAGATGGAAGGTGTAGCAACGTCGAATGTTCCAGCGATGATACCAGGTACGTAGTCAGAATCTGTTGCTTCCTGGAAAAGGATTGTGTCGATGACTGGCTTACCTGTGTAGTAATATTCGTTTGCCTTAAGTGTAACAACACCATTATTGTAGCTTTCGAATACATATGGTCCACATCCGAGAGGCTGAGTTGTCTTAGATCTTACACCAGAGAGGTCACCCTTCTTGAAGCCGAAGGAATCGACGCCGTTGAAGAGAGCTGGATCGCCATAGTAGTGGAGAGGAACGATTGTGAAGGACATGTTGTAGATTGATGTTGCATCAAACTCAGACATGTGGACTGTGAGGCTGTACTTACCTGTCTTTTCGATACCGGAGATAGACTTAACGTCATCACCAGCAACGATACCATAGGAATAAGCATTGCCTGTAATGTCAGCAAGGTGCTGGAAGATTGTCATACCTGCATTCTCAACATCACTAGCTGTCAAGATGTCTCCACCGTAAGCGTCGACGATTCCTGCCCAGTAGTCAGCTGCTGTGGCGCCTTCCTTCCAATATGAATCATATCCCCAGAGAGACATACCAAGCTTAACCTGGAGTTCAGGAGAAGCCATGAGAGCATCAAGGGAATCTGCAACCATTGAGTAGTAGGAAGGAGCATAGTTTGCTACGACATAGTCGACAATTTCCTGAGCAAATGCCTCGCCAGCTTTGTCGAGGTCAGCCCAGAACTGATCCTGAGTTTCCTTTGTCCACTTGGAGAAGTCTGTGTTGTCTTTGCCTGCAGCATAGATCATGGAGTCGGCAGACTTCATGGAGTTGTAATACTCGGACATACCGATGATTGGCTGAGCATAGATAGTTGAAGATCCATCATATGTAGGATCTGCGAGAACATAGATACCGAAGATGACATCGTCGATTGTTGCAGGTGTGCCATCAGAGAACTTGATATCGTCTCTCATTGTGAGCTTGTAATCAACTGTTCCGTCTGCGTTCTGGACAACTTCAACAGATCCCATACCCTGATAGTAATAGTCTGTTCCGTTGTAGCTGTGAGTCTCACCATTGATTCCATCATAGATGATAGCACCACCACGGTCAGCAGCAAGGAGACCGCCCTGTGTGAAGTCTACGACTTCCTGGTCATATGCTGTAGCTGCGAAGAATGGGGAGAACTTCATGCCGAAAGAAGAAGTAGCGTAAACCATCTTCTTTGGAGCTGCCTTCTCGACAACTGGAGCTGTTGTTGTCTCTTTAACAGTCTCGACTGGAGCTGTTGTTGCAGGTGCAGTTTCTGTCTGGCCCTGAGCAAATACTGAGAATGCGCAGAGAACCATAAGAACGATTGCAAGAGATTTTTTCATTCCTAGTTTCCTCCTAGAGGTATTTTACTATGCACAAAGTGCACTTATGTGCTTAATCAATCATCCTTTTCAGGAATGACTGTGGTCCCGGTTTTTTTCATTTCCAGATCCTTTCTCTTTGTAAAAAGATTCCAAGATGAGAAAACCAACAATACTGTCAAGACTAAGAATACGGCATCAATAATCGTCTCACCGTTTCTTATCCAGAAAACCACATGCCCGATTATTGAACAGAAAGCAAAGAAAAGGACCATGAAAATCCAAGAAATCAGCTTTTCAGTAATCTTATCCTTGACCATTCTGGTGGCGTCGCCTTTTGTGGAGACAAAAGTCCAGACAGCATCTGATTGTCCCAAGAGAGGAAAGGCGATGGCCAGAAAAGGAAGAGAAACATACATGGTTCTCCCTGCCCTGGTGTTTATGAGAACTGATGCAAGATAAAGACACCACTGTATAATTGTAGTGATGATAAAGATGGTTTTAAGCCTCTTTATCTTTTTCTCGGACTTCGAAAACCCGAACAAATCCCCCCTGTAAACAGGCTTTGTAACGACCTTACCGTTCTTACCTTCCACGTTTTCAAGGCGATAGTCGGATGTATATTTTTTCGAAACCAATACAGCCCCCAACCTTTCTTCTGCTATGAATACTCACAGAAAACCAGCATTAAGATACAATAAATTAACACATTTTTTCAACAGAGTAACTATTTAGCCTTAATGGGTTTTTGAATCATTTCTTATTTTATCAGATAATTATTTTGCGACTAATCTCAATTAGAGATTGTTTTTCCTTTCAATACGAAGTGAAAACAGACAAAAAATGAGGAAAACAATCTAATCCCATACATCTTTTCTTTTCCTTTTGATTTTTGCTTTGGCGGTGTTGTAGAATAGATATAGAGGTAAAAAAGTGAGGATACTTGTACTTGGTTCTGGTGCCAAAGACCATGCTTTGGCATGGTGGCTAAGCCGCAGTGCATACATTTCGGAACTCTACATGGCTCCAGGTAATCCTGGAACTGCAGATATCGCAATTAACCTTCCTGTTACAGACAACTCAGACTGTGAGGCTGTATATAGGGCAGTAAAGGAACATGACATCGATGCTGTATTCATCGGCACAGAGGCTCCTCTTCTGGCCGGAGTAAGGGAATATCTGGCAGAGAGAGGTGTTCTTTGCTTTGGTGCAACCAAAGAAGCACAGAGACTGGAAGACGATAAGGCATATGCCAGAGCCTTCACAGAGCGTAACGGCATTCCCACTCCAACCAGTTATCTGTTTGTGGACCAGGAATCGTTGAAGAAGCACCTTGATGGATGCGAGGATGGCAAGCGCTTTACCATAAAATCAAACTCCATGTCCCCATCCCGTGTCGTTTTGTCTTCTTCCGATAAGAGCGCAATTGCAGCTTATGCAAGGATTCTTTTCTCAAGAGGACCAGTATTGCTGGAGGATCATGTATCCGGCATCCATGTAACTGCAACACTTTTTTTGGATAAAAATGGGTACCTTCTTCTCCCTCTTGCCAGTGAATACACAAATGTATCCCACTATGAGGGTACTCCTACAGGAGGAATGGGAGCCATCGCCCCTATTCCGTTGAAGGAAGAATATAAGAAAGAGATTGAGGAAAAAATTATTATCCCGACGCTCAACGGGATGAAGAAAGAAAATATCTCCTATAAGGGTGTTCTGACACTTTCCATTGTCTTAAGTGACCATGGTCCAGTACTTGTGGACTACCATGTAAGACTCAACGACCCTGCAACACAGGCAATGGTCCCTATCATTGAAAACGACATGTTGGAACTGTTGATGGCTATGGAAAAAGATACTTTGGACAAAGTAAAGCTACGCACAACCAATGAGTGTACAGTAGCCGTAGTTCTTGCAGCTCCTGGGTATCCTATGCAGCCGGAGACAGGAAGAGAGATTAAGGGTTTGGATTACTCATACCTGATGAACATCAACTCCAAGCCTCTTGTTTTCATGGGGGCCGTAAAGAAGACC
>JALFYG010000193.1 GCA_022784805.1 Spirochaetales bacterium | reverse complement strand
AAAATACTGGAGCAGTCTTGTTATATAAAAAGAGATCATAATCAAGAAGGTCTTCTTTCCTGCACTCTGCAGATGATGCCACTTCCTCCAAGAAGGATGCATCCCCGTCAGAGAAGATTGGAAGCATCTCTTTCTGGACGCTTATCTTCCATCCGTTGTTGGCTTCCCTGTTTTGGTGAATTGCCAGGTTTGGAATTACCAGAGTCATCTTCTGTCCCATGTTGATAAGCTTTTCTTCAACCTTTCCATTTCTTTTGATGAAGACTCTACCGGCAATGGAAAGAGGTCTGTCAAACCAAGATTGAAGTAAGAGTCCGCCATAGGTCTCCACATTTAATCTTGTGGGGAGACCCTGTGCCTTTACTTCAGGGTTCCACTTTATTTTCAAACAAGGTGAATCTGTATGAGCGCTTACAATGTGAAAGCCAGAGAACTTTGAAGGAATCCTGAAGGCAATGAGGGCGCTGGAGTTACGCTTTACGTAATAACTTCCACCTCTTTTTACAGAGAATGGCTTTCTCTCATCCAGTGGTATAAAGCCCATGCTCTCAAGCTCTGCGGAAGCTGTGGATACAGCATGGAAAGGAGAAGGGGAAAGCATGATATAGTTCAATAATTGTCTTGTATCAGATAGATATTTTTGGTCCATAGAAAGATTATGTATTCACTAAATGGAAAGAACAAGTGAGAGAATGAAATCTATTTTGTTATTTTGGGCAAGAAGACTATTTTAGAAGTCGATGTCCTCTTCCTCGTCATCCAAGTCCGAGAGCATATCCTCTTCCAGATCAGACAAATCTTCTTCATCTATATTTGTAGTGATGGAGTAGAGTTCTTCAAACTCCTCCACCGCTTCATCGTCGTCATCAAACCATTCCATAGAGAGGAGTTTATTCTTTTTTTCCTTTTAGTCCATAGATATTTCAATAAAGAGCGATAAAACGTCCCATATGTCGGGCTATGATAAAAGATGACTTCAAAAAAAGCGCTTTTTGTTCCATCATATATCCATACTCTAAGGGGAGTTTTATAATGAAGAAAAGAAATTTGATTATTCTTCTGGCACTGTCAATCTTTTTGATTGCATCATGTTCCACCAGTCTCGGCATACAGTATCAGCAGCCGTCTAATATTAATATGTCAAACTACAGAAATGTAGCTGTAGCGTCTGCCTCCAAATATAGCGGAGTCCAGAGACTACCTATGTTCCTTCGCTTTGATATAACAGATCCTACTATCCAGCTTTATACAATCTTCTCAACCTTCGATTACGACAACGTAAACGACAGGGCTGCAAGAGAAGTATCCAACATGGTGTCAAAGGTGTTTACACAGTCTTCTTATTACTCTGTAATGCCATCCAGTAAGACAGATGCTTACCTTGATCTCTATAAGATTGGTAAGGATCCATCTGCAATGCTGAGGGAAGACGGCGTTGATGCTGTGATCATTCCAAAGATCACCAGGTTCTATAACGATGAGTATGTGGATGCCCAGTATTCAACTGACAGCAATGGAAACAAGGTTGCAAAGTACTACATTCACCGCTCCATCGACATAGCCATCTCCATCACCGTCCTGGATACAGCGACAGACAGAATCGTAGCAAGCAAGGAGTATTCTGCATACGAGTATGACGTGGAAGTATTTGATCCTAAGTTCCCATACCTCTTCTCAGTATCCCAGAGTGATATCGTCTCACTTGCCATCAGCGATATGATTTCATCTATCGTTGCAGACTTCGTTCCTACAACAAAGACTGCCTACATAGACTTCATGTCCAATAAGCCAAAGAACGAAAGTGCAAAGCCTGCTTACAAGGCGGCGGAAGATGGTGACTTCAACTACGCCCTCAACCTCTTCATGAATATATGGAATACAGAGAGACACATCCCATCTGGATATAATGCAGCTGTAATCATTGCATGTAACGGAGATATAGACAGGGCCCTCGCTCTATTGAATGAGATAAGATGTGTTTCAAGTGACAGAGATGTGAATAAGCTATATGCAAAGCTTTTGGACTTAAAGAGTAGGAATGAAGCAGCCGCAGAGCAATTTGCCACTAAGACAGATACCGTCTCTTCCTCTACTTCATCCCCTTACGAATTCCTTCTCAACTAGTATTGTTCCTCCCGAAAGGGAGGGATAATTACAAAATACTTAACAAAATTTAAGTAAATATTGTAAAATAATAATTGATGATGTTCTCTATGAACTTATGTTCACTGAAAATCGAATGATTTTTGTGAAATAAGCAATTGAATTGATTGGGTTTTTGTCTTTTTTCGTGCCATCATTAGGCAAAAAAAGAGGCTGAAATGCTACTTTTTGATTTTTTGGAAACATCTGCTATATTAGAAACATCAGTGAAATGGAGGTATTCCCATGCTGTTGTCAATGACACTTGCTAACTATAAGTCTGTGAAGAATCCTCAGACTATCTCTTTTGTCGCTCTTGGTGACAAGAGACTGGATCTGACAAAGACTATTCCAGGCACAGACAAATTCAATGTATTGAAGACTTCTGCCATCATTGGTCCTAATGGTGCAGGAAAGAGCTCATTTGTCAGAGCTCTGGAAGCTGTAAAAGGCATTCTCTTTGCTTCTGAAGATATTCAGAATCCACTTAGAAAATACCTGGCTAAGTCTGCATTCGCTTATGGGGATGGTAAGACAAGACCATGTGAAATCTCCATGGATATTCTTTTGGACAAGGGTGAAGCTGGAAATGAGAAAAAGCCAAGCATCATCGCCCGCTACACCATCAAGGCAACTCAGTAGAGATTCTATGAAGAGTCCCTCTACTACATCATCGATGGTTCCAAGAAGGTGATGTTCGAGAGAAAGTGGGAAGATGGCGAGTATACATACCGCTTCGGTAAGTTCTACAGAGGAGAAAAGAAGAGACAGGTTGCAAAGCTTCCTGAGGACAGATCCTTCCTGCAGGGCGCAGCTCTCAAGGGTGGACAGACAGCTCTCGAACTCTACACATGGTTCAACGACAAACTTGATGTTCTTCCTCTTGGATATGGAGCAAATGCTGAGAAGGTCATCATCGACAGCCTCAAGGCTCACCCAGAGTGGAGCGATCAGATTGTATCCTTCCTCTGGGCTCTGGACGTAACAGATATCTTCCGTCTTCAGGTCATCAGAAATGACAAGGGGATGGAGACTGTCGGTATCTCCCACTGCTTTGTAAACGCAAAGGGAACTGAGGCTTACGGCCAGACATTCATGAACGAGTCACTCTCCCTCAGAAGACTTATTCTCATCGCGGTATCATTCTTCGAGGCATTCTCTAGGGAAAAGATAATCGTCATAGATGACTTCGGTCAGCTCTTGCACCCATATGTCCTTACTCACATTGTTGAGATCTTCCATGCCAACGATATGGAATCTCAGCTTATTGTCGTGGACTGCAACCCAGCTCTCCTTCAGAAGGACCTTATGAGAAAAGACAGCATCTGGTTTGCTGAAAAGGGAGAAGAGAGCTCCACAGAGTTTGTCTCACTTGCTGACTTCAGAGGCGTCAAGGCAAAGCAGAGCATATATGACGGATATCTACAGGGCGTCTTCGGAGCTCTCCCGATTGAAAGTGATTTCTGTTTCCAGAACAAAGTAAAGGAGAACAACTGAAATGACCATTAGAAAGAAAAATAGAATCGAAGCAAAGCCTTCAATGCTCCTGGTTTGTGCAACAGATGCAGAAACTGTATTCTTCAATCAGTTCAGAAAGGACTGCAGATACTCCAACCTTACAGTTGTCAAGGCTACAGGAAAGACAATCGAGAAGATTCTTTCTGAGGCTGGAAGCTTGAGAACAAAAGGCAAGTACTCATCTGTTTGGTGTGTTTTCGGCTTGGATGAAGTCGATGCCACACTTGAAGATGTAGACGCATGCAAGGAAGTTGCAGATAAGAAGAAGGTCAAGATGCTCTACTTCGCTCCTTCCTTCGAGCTCTATTTCGCTCTCTTTGAGACATGTCCAAAGAGAATTGCAGACAAAGAGTCTCTCTTAAGAAGAATTCAGGTTTCTTTCCCAGACTTCGAACTTACATCCCGTTACTTCCTTACAACAGGACTTAACGTCAACTTCAAGATCTATCCAAAACTTGCTGTCGCAGACCAGAATGCTAGAAATTATAACGACATGAGCGAGATGGATACAGGCTTCGAAGCAACATCTCTTCCTGACTTCTTTGATGACTTGAAGAGTGTCTGCGGAAAGGCAGACATGTCACAGGCAAGGAATAGATTCTGAGATGGATAAGGCTGCTTTATTCTTAAGCCTTGCTTCTCTGGTGATAGTCTCCATGGACCTGTCCCTTTCAATCCTCTTGGCCAAGAGGAAAGATGTGGGATGGGCCAAATGGAACATTGTCTTGTGTTCCACCCTTTTGGGAATGGCCGTTTTCTTCACCTATAAGCTTCTTTCAGGCTTCCTTTTCACAGGACTGCCGAAAGAAGTTTTGGACTTTATTTTCGAGGTTGTCTTTATAGCAGACACTTCCTTTGTAATTGTCTTCTTATGTAGGTTTGTAAACTGGCTCATTGCCCGCCCTATGTCAAAGGCTGAGATAACCCTTACCTTCATCAACGGTGTAGTTTATCTCTTGATCTCCGTTGCATCAGCTTTGATAGATGTAATGATTTTGGATCAGATCCAGGCAATTCTTCCCGTAGTGAACATAACATATTGCTTGGTGGTGGCT
>JALFYG010000143.1 GCA_022784805.1 Spirochaetales bacterium | reverse complement strand
GAAGTATAGTAGGCATCCTGCTGGGCAAGACATACTTTTGCAGCCAAAGCTGAAATATAATCGCCACCGTTTGCCTTGCTTACGAATTCCTTGTATACAGGATGATCTGCAACGCTCTTCAGTACAGGAACATATCCACTTGTCATACTGAACTCAGCCTGGAAATCTACGCTTGTGGTCATGAACTTCACAAAGAGCCAAGATGCCACGACTTCCTGAGGATTGGACTTGTTGAAGATACATACGCTTGGTCCCTGGCTGATTACCTTTGGAGAAGATGGGTTAGCCTGAGGAATTGTTGCGATACCTACTTCGAATGGATAGTTGCCATTGCTGTCCTTGGTTGGTCTCTGGTGAGTTGCACCAGCGCTTGAACCGATGGACATGTAGCTTCTTGTTCCGTTTTCAGCAACAAAGAGACCTGATGTATAAGCACCATAGAGAGTCTGTGTTGTCAGATATCCCTTCTGATACCAGCCTCTGAATCTCTTTACGAAGTCTCTGTTGACTTCGTTGTCGAAGAGATAGTGTGGCTCGTTTGCAGATGTATATGGGGAGTTAAGCTGCTCTGTCATTGTGATGAACCAGTTACCTTCACTGTCGTATCCGAGTGGAATACTTTCAGGGTCGATTTCCTTGATCATCTTGCAGACTTCTTCCATTTCATCCCAAGTTGTTGGAACAGGAATATTGTTTGCATCGAAGAAAGTCTTGTTGTAATAGAGGACTTCTGTGGACTTTGACCATGGGAGAGTGTACATGAGGCCGTCACCAAACTGCATACCTTCTGAGTAGTAGCCTTCGATGAAGTCTGCCTTCTGCTCGTCTGTAAGACCCAAAATCTCTGTTGTACCGTCTGCTCTTGTCACGACTTCCTTGCTTTCGATAAGGTTATCGAGGGTTGCAACGACGCCTGCCATGTTATAGAGGGCAACGTGGTCTGGATAGCAGTAAGCGATGTTTGGCTGGGATCCAACTGTGATTTCTGTTGAAATCTGGTCTCTGACATCATCATAGCTTCCTACCTGAGAAGCATTTACTGTAATGTTTGGATAGAGCTCGTTGAACTCTTCGATGTAGAGGTTAAGAACATCAGAGAGGTTACTACCCATTGTGTGATAGAATGTAATTGTGACGGCACTTCCGTCATAACCACCTTCTGGAACCTGGAATGCGCTTGCAGCAGCTGTATCCTTTGATTCCTTTCCTCCTCCAGCAAAAAGTACACCTACCATTGCAAGAGTCATGAGGAGAACGATGAAAGTTTTCTTCATAGATTTTACTCCTTTATATTTCTTATTTAATTAACCTTTGATACCGCTCCTGCTCACTCCCTTCATAATGTACTTGCGTAGGAATACGAATACAAGGAAGAGTGGGAAGGAAACCAATGCGACTGCAGCCATCTGCACAGGATAGTTTACGTCTCCAGTGGTTTCTGTGAATGCGTTTCTGAGACCATTGGTGATCATTCTGTGGGCTTCGTCGTTGGCGACGAGACGTGGCCAGATGTAGCTGTTCCAAGCTCCCATCATCTTCAAGATTGTAATGGAGATGAGAGTAGGAAGAGAGAGAGGGATCATGACCTTACATAGATACTTAAAGTCGCTTGTTCCGTCTACCTTTGCAGCCAGGTACAGTTCATCTGGAATCTGCATAAAATTCTGTCTCAAAAGATAGATGTAGAATACAGAAACCAAGAATGGAACTATGAGAACCGTATATGTATTGATCCAGCCAAGTTTTGTTACCGTACTATAGTTTGTGATGGTGAAGAGTTCTCCAGGAATCATCATTGTTGCCAAAAGAGCGGCAAAGAGTGCGTTCTTTCCCTTAAACTCAAGACGAGCAAAGGCGAAGGCTGAGAGAATTGTGATGATCAATGAAAGGATCGTGGAGACGACTCCTACATAGAGTGTGTTCATAAAAAGGCGTCCAAGATTAGCGCTTGTAAAGGCTTGGGCGTAGTTACTGAACATTACTCTCTTCGGGAAGAATGTAGGGACACTCATTCTGTACTCATCCAGAGTCTTCAAAGATGAGATGATCATCCAATAGAATGGGAAGAGTACGATTACAGCCATTACCAAGAGGAAGGCATAGAGTAATACCTGTACAGTTACAAATACTATCTTCTGCCTAAGGCTGGTTTTTTGGATATCTTTTTCGTGCATAATGTTATCGCTCATACCAACCTCCTCAATAGTGTACTCTCTTCTTTGAAACCTGCATGTTGATCAATGTGACCACCAAGATAATTCCAAAGAGAATCAAAGCTG
>JALFYG010000139.1 GCA_022784805.1 Spirochaetales bacterium | reverse complement strand
TACCTCTCTTCCCTGGGAATCACAGCTGTTTATCTTAATCCTATATTTTTATCTAGAAGTGTCCATAGATACGACACAGTGGACTTTTCCCACGTTGACGACAAGCTTGGCGGAGACGAGGCCCTTACTTCCATGGTGAATACTCTTCACAGTAAGGGAATAAAGGTCATACTGGATATCTCCATCAATCACACTGGCCTTGATGCCGTATGGCTTAAGAAGGCAAAAGAGGATGAAAAGTCAGACGAGCATGACTTCTATTATTTCCAGGAAGACGGAAGCGTCGCCTGCTGGCAGGACGTTAAGACTCTTCCTCAGCTTAAGTATTCTTCAGAGCTTCTAAGAAACTATATGTATAGAAACCAAGACTCAATCATGAAGAAGTTCCTTCTTCCTCCCTTCGATATCGATGCTTGGAGACTTGATGTCGCTCCTGAGGTTGGAAGAAGAGGAAATGACCAGCTATGTAAGGAAGTCTGGAGAGAAGTAAGAAGCGAAGTCCATAAGGTAAAGAAAGATGTTTACCTTGTTGGAGAAGACTGGGATGATACAGCCCCATATATGGATGGTGATATCTGGGATGGAACTATGAACTACTATGGATCTGGTCGTCCTCTACGTAGCTGGATGGGACAGAGGGATAGATTCTTATCTGAAGGAACAGGGCACACCGCAGAGAACGAAAAGCCTTGGAGTGGAGAAGATGAAGCCGGGGCTTTGAATGAAGCCATCGCCTCCGTCTCTGATCAGAACGTTTTCTTTCAGATGAACCTCTTTGATTCCCACGACACCCCTCGTCTCCATAACGACAAGAGAGTCTTTGATCGTGATATTTATAAAGGTGTGGTAATGGTATTGTATATGCTTCCAGGTATGCCTAACCTCTACTATGGAGACGAAGTGGGACTTGGAGGAAAGCTTGGCAGCAATGAAGGCGCTAGGTACCCAATGGAGTGGAGAGAGGAGTATTGGGACAAGGATATGCTCTCCTTCCATAAAGCTATGGGAGAAGTAAGAAAAGAGGATTGGCTTGGTTTCTCTTCTTACTCTATCACTCCTATCGATGAGAAAGCTTTCGCCATCAAGAGATTCATAGATGGAAAAGCTTTGGTTGCAATCATTAACAGGGGAGAGAAGAGAGAGTGTGAACTTCCATTGTTCCTTCTTCCTTCCAATAACGCAGAAGTCGTTGTAGGTAAGGGTGAAGTAAGAGTGGAGAATAATTCTTTGAAAGTATCCCTAATGGACAAGGAAAGCGTTCTCATTAGTCTTAAAAACTGAATTGTGTCTCACTCTACACTGTGCAATAATTGAAGCGGAGGGATATATGAAAAGAATAATTCTACTTTTAGTGTGTTTATTGTCACTATCAATGGTGTTTGCTGCCTTTGACAAGGCTGAAAGCGATAGACTCTTCTACACAGAGAATGACTATGAAGCAGACTTTGCTTACCTTGAAAAGTCTCTTAAGGAAGCAAAGACCAATGAAGAGAAGGCTGAAATACTCTGGAGAATGAGCCGCACAAGACTCACTCTTACAGATGAGAACAAGGAAAGCATGACAGAAGCAGAGCGCCTTGCCGCCTATGGAGACTATGGTGCAGACGATAAGCCAAAGAGTGGAGACACAACTTCCGCTTTCTATTATGCATATGAATCATTGCAGCATGCTGAGACACCTAATGCCTACCATTGGAAGGCAAGTGCTGTAGGAAGAGCCGGACAGGAGCATGGAGCTCTCAATAGCCTTGGTAAAGCTGACCCAATGAGAAAGCTTGAAACAAAGGCACTTGAAAACTTCTCTTCATTCCCTCTTGAAACTGACAGCTGGTATGTACTCGCCATTCTCTATAGATCTCTACCTGGTAAGCCGATCAGCTTCGGTAATGACAACTATGCAATCTCTTATATGAGAAAGTGTCTCATGACACAGGATATGGAGAGAACAAACGGAACCAATTACCTGGAACTTGCCGAAGAGCTCTATAACAGAAACTGGGATGCAAAGAAGAGGGCCAAGGAGTTCCAGTCCATGTTGAAGAACTGGGAAAAGAACCAGAGCAAGGGATGCACAGAGTACAACAAGTACTATGAAGGATATCTTTCTACTCAGGGTTCTCCATTCTGGGTAGCCGCAGATCTATCATCAATTTCCGATAGACAGGAAGCCATTGCACTTCTGCAGTATGGAATCTCAGTAATCGACTGGAAGCTTCCTCAAGTAAAGGGAGAGCTGAGAAAAGCCAAGATGGTGAAGGAGAGAGCCAAGCTTGAAGCTCAGCTGAAAGAGTGGATTTAATATATCGTTACTTTTTGTCACCACCTGGGAAACTGGGTGGATTTATTTTGGTTCAATTTAAGTAACTTAGGACATTTAGAGTGAAACGATATAGGTTTTGGGGATAATTTACATAAAATATGTTGAAAAGTGGGATAAAGTGGGATAAAGTGTCATATAGGAATGGGGAATAACCCAATCTTGAGGTAGGAGCGAATGCATCTTTTAACTGGCATGTATACGGCAAAAGTAGATGAAAAGGGTCGACTTTCTTTGCCTTCACGCCTGAGAACCGCTCTTTCCTCAGATGAAGTTGTTGTTCTTCCGGGGCTTGATGGAAACCATCTGATGCTGATGACTCCTGACTACTTTGAAAATCAGTTCTGTGTCCAGATTCTTTCTACTCCTTTGGCACTTATGGACAGAGAAAAAAGGCAGTTAATGAGAAAACTTATATCCCCCGCTCAGTATTTGGATGTAGACAGCGCCGGAAGAATCAACATCCCCCTTTCCCAGAGAGAATCAGCAAGCATTTCCTGTAAGAGTGAATGTCTCTTGATGGGAACTGGATACGCAGTTGAAATCTGGAACCCGGAAGTGTTTGAGAAAGAAGAGGAAGAGTGTACTGAGTCTGTTTCAGACTTGGCTCAGAAAATATATGAAGAGGAGAAGAACTGATGGAGTTCCTTCATTATCCTGTAATGCATAGAGAAGTTTTGGAGAATCTCACCATCCCTTCCGATAGGGACGCTGTGATGATTGACTGCACCACAGGAGAAGGTGGACACACAAAACTCTTCTTGGACACTTACCCTAATTTGAAAGTCATCGGAATCGACAGGGATAAAGAAATCCAGAAAAAAGCCATTGAAAGATTTAAGGACTATGGAGATAGATTCACCCCGGTCAATTCATGGTTTAATGATTTCCTGGAAGAGAGGGATGGAGAGAGTGCAGACGCTGTTCTCTTTGATCTCGGTATCTCTATTTTCCACTATGAAGAATCCATGAGAGGCTTTTCCTTCAGAAAAGAAGAAAAGCTTGATATGAGATTGGATGAAAATCAGAGTCTTGATGCAGAGACTATTGTCAACGAATATCCAGAGGAAGCATTGGCTGACGTAATCTACAAGTATGGAGAGGAGCGATACTCAAGAAGAATCGCCAGAACCATTGTAGAGAAGAGGAAGGAGAAGAGAATAGAAACTTCCTGTGAATTGGCCTCCATTATCTCAGGATGTGTTCCTCGTGAGTATAGATATGGAAGAATCCATCCTGCAACAAGAACCTTTCAGGCTCTGAGAATTGAAGTCAACAAAGAATTGGATAGAATCAGCCCAGCTCTTGAGAATGCATTGAGAGTTCTCAATAAGGGCGGAAGAGTCGCTGTCATTACTTTCCATTCTTTGGAAGACAGAATCGTTAAGTGGTATTTCAAAGATAGATATGAGAAGTATGGAGACATATCAATCATAACTAAGAAGCCGATAATCCCAAGCGACAAGGAGTGTGATGAAAATCCTCCTTCAAGATCGGCAAAACTGCGAGTAGTGGAGAAGAAATAGTATGAAGTACAGGGAAAGTGTAAGACATGAACTAGATCGTAGAGCCAAGGTCATCATTATCCTTGGAATCGTATTGAGTTTTCTTGTGATAATGGTTCCTCTATGGCAGAAAGGCTCTGCAGCTACTATCTCTATGAGGACTATCAAGGCTGAAGAGAGAATAGAAAGCTTGGATAAAGAAGAGAGAACACTTCTTTCATCCCTCAGCAGAGTAGAAGTAAGTGGAATTAGGGAAGAAGTCGCATTGGCTATGGCAGACTTTTAGTATTTTCGGGAGACAAAGATTCCCGCATCCTTTAGAATTATTATATGAAAGAGCAGAGCATAAGCTTTTATGATGATTATGTAGATGATGAAAGCGTCGTAAAGGAAGGGGAGGGCTTCTTCTCTCCTTTCACTTTTTTATGCTCTGTTTTGATTTTGTTTTTCTTTGGCCTCATTTCCCTCTTCTCAGCCACAATGGATAGGGCTGTTTTGGAGGAAGTTCCATTCTGGAGTTATCTTGGAAAACAAGTGCTTGGGGCTGTCATCGGACTTGGACTGGGATTATTGACATATCTTATTCCTGAGAAAGTTATGGATAAGGCACACTTTGTCACTTGCCCTATATCCATCATTCTTCTTTGTTTATCAAAATATGTTCCAGCATTATGCTACTTGAAGGATGCAGGTGGAGTGTTATCAACATTCACTCTTATTTATCTTATGGGCTGGGCTGTCCCATATGTCATGAAAAGGGAGAGAAGGGGCTTTCCTTTACTAGCCATCATTCCTTTCTCGATCATCTATCTTTCTTTCATTGGATACTATGCAGGTCTTGGTTGGTATATTTTGGGCTTAGTAATTATCTTAGCCTCCGCTTCCCAGTTTGAAGCAAGAAAGGGATATCTCTTGTTCTTTGCAGTTACAGGAATAATCATACTAATCCTGATGCTTTCCTTTGTTCCCTCCCTTTTCTCCAGCTTCGCAGAGTCCATATTTCCTGTTAATGACACGACCTATTACTCTAAGGATCTTATGATCTCGAGAATGGCTATCATTGACGGAGGCATGACAGGAACCGGCATCGGGCAGGGCCTCTATAAGCTAGGAGCTCTTGAGACACCTCACAAGGAGTTAATCTTTGCAACAGTCTTTGAGGAAACAGGATTGATCGGTCTCTTTGTGATTCTTTTTCCGACTATCATTATCCTCATCGTTGGAATAAGAACTGCAAACAGGGCAAGAAACAAGAACTCCTTGTCAGTCTCTGCAACTGTCATAGGCTGTATTTGCTTTATAGTGTTTTCCATATTCCTGAATATCCTTTATGTCATGGGAATAAATCCATTCGGTGGAGTAATCTTGCCCTTCTTCTCCTATGACTCCATATCTGAAGGAGTATTTGTTTTTCTTTGTGTAGTCTTGTATAGGTTGATCTACAAAGAGGGAAGGACGAAAGATGACAAGGAGTAAAAAATTCTATCTAATGTCTCTTTCCCTTGTTTCAATCGTCTTCCTCATCCTTTCCACTTCCATAGTCGGTAGGTTTACTGTAAGCGGAGTGGAAGTAAATGGAGTCCCGGAGACTTGGAACATTATGTCCATTATTCTATCTGAGAAGGGAAGAAACAAACTTACTGTGGACAAAAGGTCAATCAAGCGTCAAATAGAGAAGCTATTATATATAGAGGATGCAGAGGTATCGATCAACAATAATGTGCTTGTTGTAAAAGGAACGACTCCAGAGCATGGAGTCTTGTTGGTTGATGGAACCAGGACAGCTTTCATTACAAACGAAAAAAAGGGAATCATTGACAGTAAGGACTACAATTCACTAAAAGACAAATACCTGACTGTCAAAGTGTCACCTGTGTTATTTGATGTAATTGAAGGGTCAAATGATGAAAAATACACATCACTTATGGTGACTCTATCCTCTGCTTTTCAATCTTCTGACTTGATAACAAATGCCGAATATGACAATAATAAATCCAGTATATTCTCAGGTTCTTTGATACTTTACCTTGATAGCGTCGAAGCAATCCTTACTATAAGGGATTTAAGGAAAATAGATAGACTTGAAGAGTGTCTGGAGATAATTAAAGAGGAGTATATTTCCTCTAAAGATAGAATGTTGGAGAGTCCAAAGGAGTATATCCTTGACGACTCTCTCATGGTGGTAAAGAGGTAAAGCTGTGGCTGCAGACAAAACGATAGTAGGTTTGGATATTGGTACAAGTTCCACAAGAGTCGCCGTCGGTTCTGTCTCCAGAGATGGACAGCTGGTGATAGAAAGTGTAGTTGAACGCCCAAGTGAAGGGGTGAAGAATGGCTCCATTGTCAACATTGAACAGACAATGAAGACGATCAGCAGTGTAATCGGTGAAGCAGAAGTTCAGGCTGGTACTGAGATTTCATCTGTAATCATCGGTATAGGCGGAGACCAGATAAAAGGCATCAAGAGTAACGGCGTCGTAGGCATCAATTCAAAGGATCAAGAGATAACCAAAGATGATATCAGACGCTCCATCGATGTTGCAAGGAATATTCAGCTCCCACAGAACACTGAAATCCTTCACTCCCTTGTCCAGGACTTCTATGTAGATTCTCGCTCTGGAATCAAAGACCCAGTAGATATGTTAGGTCATAGATTGGATACAAAGATTCTTCTTGTTCTTGGTTCTTCTCCAATTATCCAGAACCAGAAGAAGTGTGTACATAAAACAGGACTTCAGGTACAGAAGGTGGTATTCCAGACTCTTGCAGATGCAGAGGTCGTTTTGTCTCCTGAAGAAAAGGATATGGGAGCCATCGTCATCGACATTGGTTCCGGCTCAACCAACTATATCGCTTACTCCGGTGGAGCACCTGTCCACGTTGGCGGCATTAACCGTGGAAGTGACTTGGTCACTTCGGATATTGCATATCTATTCCAGCTTCCTAAGGCTGCTGCAGAATCGCTGAAGCTTACAGATGGTTCCTGCTATAGCCCTGGAATTGATGACAGCGATATGATGGTGACTCCGGCTCTAGGCGGTAAGCCAGCCATTAGAATGCCAAGAAAAGAGTTTGCAAAAGTAATAGAAGCAAGAATGGCTGAGATACTATTGATGATTCAGCAGGATTTGCAAGATAACCAGATACAGGGCCCCTTCGGAGCTGGAATTGTTCTCGTTGGCGGAGGCGCCCTGATGGGTGGTGTTACGGAATTGGCTGCAGAAATATTCCGTCTTCCTTCCCGTATCGGTTTCCCTGAGGCTATAAGTGGTCTGGACCGTACTTATATTGATCCAAAGTATGCTACAGTCTTGGGTCTATTTAAGAGTGAAGCCAAAAGATATCGTGACAACACAGATATCTCAGGTGTCAAGGAAAAGAAGGGTTTCGGATCCAAAGTCAAAAACCTCTTTGGTAAGTTGTTTTAAGGAGCAGAGATGAGCTTTAATTTATTTGATATTGAAGACACTACGACAGGAGAACAAGCAACACCTACTATTATTAAGGTCGTAGGCGTAGGCGGTGGCGGTGGAAATGCTGTAAACAGAATGATCGCCAACGGCCTGAAGAAAGTATCATTTGTGGCATTGAACACAGATGTTCAGGCATTGCAGCGCTCCAATGCTCAGACTAGAATCGCCATTGGAAAGGAGCTGACCGGAGGTCTTGGAGCCGGTGGTCAGCCTGAAATCGGCGAAAAGGCTGCACAGGAAAGCAAAGAAGAGATCAAGAAAGAACTTGAAAATGCTGACATGGTCTTCATTACTGCAGGTATGGGTGGTGGAACTGGAACAGGTGCCGCCGCCGTTGTGGCTGAAATCGCAAAGAGCTGCAATGCTCTCACAGTTGCTGTAGTAACCACACCATTCACATTCGAAGGTAAGAAGAAACTCAGCCTTGCTGAGCAGGGTATCGAGAAACTACGTAAGAGCGTAGACACTCTCATCATCATTCCTAACCAGCACCTTTTGAATGTTGTGGAGCAGAATACTCCTATCAAGAAAGCATTCCTCCTTGCTGACTCAGCGCTGTTGCAGGCTGTACAGGGTATCTCAGACTTGATCACTGAACCAGGTGAAATCAACATTGACTTTGCTGACGTAAAGACAGTCATGAAGGGTAAGGGAGATGCTCTTATTGGACTAGGTTTTGGTGAAGGAACAAACAGAGCTGTGGAAGCTGCAAA
This sequence comes from Spirochaetales bacterium, assembly GCA_022784805.1. Classification (GTDB taxonomy): domain Bacteria; phylum Spirochaetota; class Spirochaetia; order Sphaerochaetales; family Sphaerochaetaceae; genus Ornithospirochaeta. The sequence goes on along the minus strand of JALFYG010000139.1, from coordinate 1,251 downwards.
GCAGTCCATCAACAACCCTCTCTTGGAGAATGCTTCAATCGAAGGTGCAAAGGCTGTTCTTGTAAACATCGCTGGTGGCGACAACTTGACTCTCCAGGAGTATCAGGATGTTGTTGAGCTTATTACAGCCAACGTTGATGAAGAAGCCCTCATCACTGCCGGTCAGTCTTATAACCCGGCTCTTGGTGAGAGAATCAGAGTCACTGTTGTTGCAACAGGTTTCGAGCATCGCTCTGTAAGCACAGGCGCCAACGCCGCTGAAATCTTTGGAACAAAGAATGGAAAGCCAGAGGATGATGGTATGGAAGTACCTCAGTTCTCCAGACGCCATGAAGAAGCTCCTCTTAAGAAGGATAACGGATACGAAAGAGAGAAAGAGCCAGCTAAGGATTCTGGAGTCATCAACATCAATCGTTGGACTGATCTGAAGAACCAGCTTAATCTCAGAAGCGGTAACTCTTCCGATTACACAACTCCTTCCATCTTGAGAATGAAAAACGATGATGATCAATGAGTATGAACTCACGGATGTTGACAGAGAGCTAATAAGGTCCTTTGGTGATACTATCAGTTATTCTTTTCGCCTCTCGGAGAAAACCCGAGAGGTTTACACTCGTGAAGCAGCCTTGTTTCTTACTTTTCTCAATAAAAACTCTCTGAAATTGGAGGAAGTAGATCCATCCATTATCGAGAGATACATTATAGAGCGAGAAGACGAAGAGGGCATCACAACCCGTACAGCTGGAAAAGCATTGTCATCTATCAGAACATTCTTCAAGTATCTGAAGAATGAGAAAATCGTTGAATCAAATCCAGCGAAGCTGGTTGAGAAGCCAAAAGACCCTGTCATTCTCCCTCATACCATCAGCGAAAATGAAATCGACTCCCTCATGAAAGAGTTTGATGACGACATACTTGGTAGGCGTGATTATGCTCTCTTTGAACTTATATACTCATCTGGAATGAGAATCAGCGAAGCTGTTTCCTTGGATGTAAGCTCATGGAAAAGGGAAGAGAAGGCTATAAACGTAATAGGAAAGAGAGACAAAGAAAGAATAGTTTTCGTCGGTGACATGGCCTTTGATGCTGTTGAGTATTATCTCTCGAATGTCAGGCCAAAGCTATTATCTAAGAAGAATCAGAAGGAACAGGCTCTATTCTTAAACCGTAGGGGAGGACGCCTCACAAGACAAGCTGCCCACCTCAGGTTCCAAGAGTGCACTTCACGCATGGGTCTGGATGCAACAATCC
>JALFYG010000134.1 GCA_022784805.1 Spirochaetales bacterium | reverse complement strand
AGAGAGTTGCTATTGCCCGTGCTTATGCTGCAAATCCTGAAGTTCTCTTGATGGACGAGCCATTCGGAGCTCTCGATGCCCAGACAAGAACTCAGCTTCAGCAGGAGTTGCTGGAGACTTGGGAAAAGGAAAGAAAGACTTGTTTCTTCATCACCCACGACGTTGACGAGGCCCTGATCCTTGGTCAGAGAGTAGTCATCATGTCAGCTAGACCTGGAAGAATCAAGGACATCATCGATGTAGATATTCCTTATCCACGTGATCAGGAGACTAAGATGAGCCCAAGATTCTTGGAGCTGAAGAATCAGATTTGGTCTCAGGTATATCATGAATACCTTGAGGTCAGAAAATAATAGAACCTTAAATATTGGATATATAAAAAGGAGATAAAACAATGAAAAAGGCAATCGCTATTCTTTTGGTAGCCGTCATCGCACTTACAAGTGTTTTCGCTCAGGGAGCTGAAGAAAAGACATCACCTTCTCTCACAACTCTCAACGTTGCATATATGCCAAACTATGCATCTCTTTGCTCCGTAATGGCTGCAATTGAAACAGGAGCTTTCGAAGAAGAAGGACTCAAGATCAATCTCGTCGAGTTCGCTGATGGTCCTACAATCATCGCTGCTATGGAATCTGGTTCCATCGACATCGGTTATATCGGACATGGTGCTCATAAGCTCTGTATCAATGGCCGTGCTTCCATCTTCGCATTCTCTCACCTTGGAAACGGTGACGCTATCGTCGGTCTCAAGTCTCATGGTGTAGAATCCCTCGCTGACCTCAAGGGAAAGAAAGTCGGTTATTCTTCAGGAACATCTTCTGAGAATATCCTTCTCCTTGGTCTCAAGAGAGCTGGCCTCACAATCAACGACATCACAGCATACGAAATGGATGCTTCTTCCCTTACATCTGCTATGACATCTGGTTCTCTTGATGCTTGTGCTACATGGTCACCATCAACAGAAACAATGTGCTCTCAGATCGGTTCTGATGCAGTTGTCATCGCTAGAAACGAAACATTCTCTGACGAAACAGTCAACATCGCTTCTTGGATCGTTATGCCAAAGTGGGCTGAAGCTAACCACGACACACTCGTAAAGTTCACAAGAGCTCTCTACAAGGGTGAAGACTACAGAGCTCAGGAAGAGAACATGAGACAGGTTGCTGAATGGGTTGCAAAGCAGGTTGCAGGCGATGTCGAAATCCAGTATCAGACAGTTCACGGTGCTAAGTGGTACACAGAAGAAGACACAATCAATGGAGTCAAAGACGGATCCATCAAGGCTCTCTATGAAGTCCAGAAGCTCGCTTTTGGCGATGCAGTTGATCCAACAACTCCAGTCGAGAACTATGTCCTCTTCGACATCATGCTCGAAGCAGCACACAACTAATTCCTTTAAGGGAATAAACTTGGCCCGGGAGAAATCTCGGGCTTTTTGTTGCATATTATATTTTCTTGTAACCTCAATTACCCTGACTTATAATTAATCCATGCTTCCTGTTTTGGTTCTTATAACTCTCATTATGTCTTTAGCTCTTCTTCTGCTGCGACGAGATATGAGAAGTGTGCTCCTTTTCTTGGCTGTAAGTTCCATAACGTTTTTCCTTTATACAATCTCTGTCTATATTGCCAAGAAGGGAGGAATCTCAGATTTCACCACATTGGTTTTTTATGGAAGCAATAAAGTAAGACAAGTCCAAATGTATAAGGTCTACACTGTAAACAAGTTAGGCTTTATGATGGCCCTGGGACGCTATCTCTCTCCATATTTCTTGGTGCTGTCAGCACTGAATATGGCAGGAGAGCTTGATAGATCAAATATTCTCAAGCGGGGCTCAATCCTGGCCATAATCCCTGTCTTGACTATAGTTCTTTATGTTCCTCAGATCTTTGAATTGTTCTCATCCAACTCTCTCATAATGGAAACTGTCGTCACCTTCTCAAAAGTCTGGATAATCATTTATCTGGCTTTTGCTGTATTTGTGATGATTCACGAACTATGGGTGACAAAGCTTTCTTTTTTTAAGCTTAGATTCATTATGAAAGTGATGATCATAATATCACTTGTAATGATCTATGGCATCTTTTTTCCTCAAGATCCTGCACAGGTGTATCTATTCTATAGAAATGAATACATGTGGATGCTGGGACTCTGGTATCTGCATAAAGGCTTCTCATCTGGGTTCAATTACCTTGTAATGATCGCATCCCTGTTGGCAGGAATCCTTTCCATGGGCTCTTTGATCAGATACTTCTCAACTACCTTCGGAGAAGAAGTTGTTGAAGTGAAGGTAAGAAGAGAATCCCACTCTGCAGCAAGAGGTGTATCCATGTTTGTCCATGGTACGAAGAATGATTTGTTGTCCATGAAGATTCTTCTTGATAAAGTGCAGAAAAATCATCCAGAAGATAAAGACATTGAAAGACTCTTAAAAATCAATGCTTCTCTTGTCGAAAGGTTGGAGAAGCTTAATAAGTCTTTGAAAGTAAACGCCATCAAGCTCTATCCAATTTCCATTTCTGAAATAATGGGAATCTGCAGGCAAAGGGTAAAGGAGAACTTCTCAGATTATCCTGTCTCCGTTTCCGGCCTTGATGGTTCAAAGTTAATACTCGCAGACACAACGTTTCTTACAGAAGCTTTATATAACATTATCCAAAATGGTATCGAGGCTACAAAAGAAAATAAGAGAAATGATGCCATAGAAATTGAGATAGAATATGGGAGAATGTGGGCTGAAATTACAATCAGCGATAGAGGTAAAGGAATAGACAAGGCATTGAAGAAACACATTTGGGAACCATTCCACTCTTCAAAGAATAGTTCCACCAACTGGGGAATTGGTATGTATTTCACAAGACTGGTAATAAAAAGACACTTCGGTTCCATTTCTTTTATGGCACGAAAGGATGGAGGAACATCCTTTGTGGTGATGTTGCCGCTGGCAGGGAGGGGGAATGATCAGAGTAATGTTGGCAGAAGACAGTGAAGTTATTAGGACTTACATCAAGGAAACTCTGGAAAAAGATGGAGACATCTTGGTAAAGAGTGAATGCTCTACGGGAGAAGAAGCTGAAGAAAAATATGAGACAGGCGAATATGATGTGGTTCTGATGGACATTGAAATGGCTGACAGAGACGATGGTATAAGGGCTGCCGACGCCATTCTTGTTGCTGACGGCAGTGCAAAGATATTGTATCTGACCAGCCATGAAAGTGATGACACTATTGTAAAGGCCATGTCCAACGGTGCCTTGGATTATGTTGTGAAGGGCTGCGATGATGAGACACTGAGAAAGAAAGTGAGAATGGCCAATGAAGGTAATTCCCAGATAGACAGTGAAATACAAAAGGTATTGATGGATGAGTATAAAAGACTAAGAAAGAGTGAGAAGAATCTTTTATATTTCATTCAAAACCTAGGTAATCTGACTCCTGCAGAAAAAGATCTTATTTCTTGTTTCATGGAAGGCCTGAAGGTAAGGGAGATAGCAGAGAGACGATTTGTGGAGCCGGCAACTGTCAAGAGCCAGATCAGGACACTTCTGCAGAAATTTGGGGTTTCCAGGTCCACTGAAGTGGTGAAAATGGTGAAAGAACTTGGCATTGAGCACTTATTTCCTCCGATGAAAAGGTGATAGACTCCCACTTTTGACTTCATTAAATAAAAAAATTAATTGATGATATATTCCGAAATGGCATATATAATTCCATTATTGAAACTAATTATTGCCAAAGGGATATAGCGAATGGAGAGTTCCATAGGAAACAATCTTCCGAGAGTCAAAGTACAGAATCAGTTTTCTATTAAAGAAATTGTTTATAAGTTCGGCCCAATTTCCAGAATTGAAATTGCAGACAGGTTGGGCCTTACTCTTCCAACCATCACCACAAGCGTCAGCTCCATGATAAAGAACGGCCTATTGAAGGAAGTGGAGCAGGACCACAGCGTAAAGAGTCTTGGTAGAAGAACTATGCTTGTGGACATTAATGAAGACTCCAGAAGAATCATGGGCATCGAGATCAGGGGAACTGTAAGAAATGGAGTCATAGTAGATGCAAGAGGAAATGTCATTGTATCAATGCGTGACGACCATCCTTATAGCGACTATGAATCGTCTATCAAAAGTGCTGCATCCCTTTCCATTTCCCTTCTTGAATCCTCTGGTCTCACTTGGGATGATATCGACGGTGTAGGTATTACAATTCCTGGCATCGTAGACAAGGATGAAGGAAAACTAATAATTCACCCGGGCTATAAGTGGAAGGACAAGAACATCAAAGATGACTTTGTATCCCTCTCTGGCTTTAAAGGTATTGTCAGCGTCGAAAACAACACTATTGCCAGAGCCTTCGCTCTTGTGATGTTTGATGGAAAGGTATTGGAAGACGCAGACTCCATGGCATATATGTTTGTTTCTGCAGGTATAGGATGCCCTCTCCTCAATAATGTCAAGGCTCACTTTGGGCATGTGACAGGAGACGGAGAAGTGGGGCACATGATCATGCAGATTGACGGAGAGCCTTGCAGTTGTGGTAACAGAGGGTGCCTTGAGGCATATTCAAGTGAGAAGACTATTCTGGATAAATCCTTGGGAGCCATCGAAAAAGGAAAGGCTCCATACCTTGCTTCGATTTATGAGAAGAAAAAGTCTCTCGTCATCTATGATGTGATAGAAGCGGGAGAAAAAGGGGATGAAGGAATCAAGGAAATTCTCTTTAAGGCCACCAGATATCTGGGACTTGCCATAGCAAACATAGAGAACTTCGTTAAACCTGAACGTATGGTGATAGAAGGAAAAATCTTTGACAAGGAAGAGTATAGAAAGATACTTCTCGATACTGTCTACAAGAATCTCTATAGGGGAACTTTCCAGGATTTGAAGCTGCATTTTAAGAAGAGTGATGACTTCAGCGGAGCCATCGGGGCTTCTGCCATTGCCATAAAGAGAGATTTGGAATTGTTTTTGGAGTGATTATGGGAAAGGAAAAGAAATACCTTGTAAATAATTCGATGTTTGTGTTCGCAGTTGTCTATATTGTTCTTTTGGTTGCTGTTTCTATAGCACTTGTCACCATCGAAAGATATGGGTCTGCTGTAGTGTTTGCTCTTATTTCTCTTCCTTTCTTTTTGATAGCCTTCCGCTATGGTTCTGTGGTTAAGGTAGGTAAGGATGGTGTCTCCCTTTCATTTCTTGGTATAAAAAGAAGGTTTATCTCATGGAAGAATATGGCGGAAGTGGATGTAATAGGATCAAAGGTCTTAAATAGAAATAACACGAAAAAGTGTGGAACCCTCTATCTGATATTCTCTCTAGAGAAGCTAGACGATGAAAAGAGATTCGACATGATGCTGAAATGGCCTCCAAAAGACAAGATCTACCTTAAGTTTACAAAAGATAGGCTTATGGACCTACAGTGGTTCTATTCCAATCCTGTTGAGAAATATAACATCGGAATGCTTGATATCTGATTTATTTCTTTTCTTAAAAGAAATTATAAAGAGGAAGGGAAATACTTGGGAATATTTTTATAAAATTTGTAAAAAAAGACTTGAAATCCCATTAATATAGGTTATGCTTTTATTAAATCATTTAATTAATGGTTTAAAAAGGAGACTAATGTGACAAGACCAAATGTTCTTCTTCTAATGGCAGATGACCTTAACTACAACTCTATAGGCTGCTTTGGATGCCCTGTAGATGATATCACACCAAACTTGGATAATCTTGCTAGTGAGGGTGTTTGCTTTGATAACGCCCATGTCACAATTGCTGTATGTCAGCCATCGAGAGAGTGTCTTCTTACAGGACTCTATCCTCATAAGAATGGCGCTCCAGGTTTCATGCCTATCAGTGATGATATTCCGACTCTGACAGAGACACTGAAGGAAAACGGTTACTTCAATGGAATTATCGGAAAGCTTAAGCATGCTGTTCCAATGGATAAGTTTGCTTGGGACTACGCTTCAAGAATGATGGAACCTGAGTCAAACTACGGAAGAAGTCCTGACCTCTATAGAAGAAGATCCAAGGAGTTCTTTGGTCTTGCAAAAGAGTCTGGTAAACCATTCTTCCTGATGGCAAACACTCATGACCCACATAGACCATTTGCCGGCTCTGATGATGAAGTCAACAAATTTTATGGCTATCATATCTATGCAGATAGATTCTATAAGAGCGAAGAAGCATGGGTGCCTGGATTCTTGCCTGATCTTCCTGATGTAAGAAAAGAACTGGCTCAGTACTATTCTTCTGTCCATAGGGGGGACCAATCTATGGGAGCAGTCTTAGATTCCCTCAAGGAAGCAGGACTGGAAGACAATACCCTTGTCATCTTCATGTCAGATAATGGAATGGCTTTCCCATTTGCAAAGGCTAACTGTTATCTTAACTCCACAAAGACACCATTTATTGCAAAGTGGCCTGGACACATTACTCCTAACACCAGAAACAATGAAGACTTAATCGCCGGTGTAGACTTTACCGCCACAATCCTTGAAGCATGCGGTCTGGAAGATAAGATGGAAACAGACGGTAAGAGCTACTTGGGGCTGTTGAAGGGCGAGAAACAGGAGGATAGGGACGAGTATATATATACACAGTTTAATCTTACTTCCGCTTTCAATGCCTTCCCAATGAGATGTGTCCAGAATAAGAGATTCGGATATATCTTCAACTCTTGGTCTGACGGTGAAAAAGTCTTCAAGAATGAAGCCCAGTCTGGTTTGACCTTCAAGGCAATGGTAAAGGCAGGTGAAGAAAACAAAGAGATTAATGACAGGGTCAACTTCTTCCAGTATAGAGTACCTGAGGAGTTCTATGACTTTGAGAAGGATCCTGATGCTCTCTGTAATTTGATCGATGATCCTGAGTACAAAGATGAAGTGGATAAGATGAGAAATGTCTTGAATTCTTATATGGAGAAATATAAGGATCCTCTTCTCGAGAAATATCACACTGAAGCATACGACAAGAGAATATCTGACTGCAGAGAGGCCTTCTTTGAGAAAATGAGGACTGTAGGCAACGAGGCTACTAACTACAGAAATATCCCGAATCCTTGGAAGACAGGAAAGATGGGAGGAAAGGGTAACTGAGTATGCTTGGAGAGAAAGCTCTTGAAATGGAGAAGAGACTAAGATTCATCAAGGAAAAGAGAAAGCATTCTTCTCTTTCTGAGATGCGTGAGTTTCAGAAAAATAGAGCAATTACTCTTCCTCCAGACGCAAAGAAAGAAGTCTTTAATGTGGCTGACGTGGAAGTGGAGAAGATAACTCTTCCTAACTCGAAAGAAGAATCTGCTCTTATTTATATCCATGGCGGGGGCTTTAGAAATGGCTTTGCATCTAATGGCTATTGGCTCTGTATGGAGATAGCCAAGGTTACGGGGCAGACTATCTATGGAATCAACTATAGATTGGCCCCAGAGTATACATACCCAGTTGCTTTCATGGACTCCCTTTCCGTGTGGCGTAGCTTAATGAGAAATGGAGTGAAACCGGAACTATCTACTTTTATCGGTACATCTGCTGGTGCCACCATTGCTCTTTCAGTATCTCTCTATGCCAGGGACCATGGTATTCCTCTCCCTTCCTCCATTGTTCTCTCTTCTCCATATGTCGGAAGAGGAATAATACCCACTGAGCATGAGATAGAGAATGATGCGATATTGGATTGGAATGGAGAAGAGGATAATCCATATTTCTCAACTGCGGATTACGACGACCCATATGCCTATCCTATTCTGGGTGATTACTTTCTCTTTCCTAAAGTAAAGCTCTTTGCTTCGGAGAAAGAGATACTAAAAGGCCACTCTGACAAACTGGCTGAGGTTTTTGAAAGAGATAAAGTCGACTATAGCTATAGTGTAGATAAGGATCTCTGGCATGCATTTTTAAATGCAGATGTGCCTGAGAATATGAAATATGTTGAAGAGACAATTGGATTTATCATCTCTTCGTTTAGTGAGAATAAGGAGAAATAACATGTCTGACATCAAGTTTTCTTTTGTTGACGAAATAGGCGTTTTCTCTTCTTTTGAAGAAAGAGTCGAGAAAAACCTGCCTATGTTGGAGACTGCCATAAAGGGAGAAGAGAGATATAAATCATCTCTTGGCTGGCACAAAGTATCAAAGTGGGCAGGAGAAGAGTGGCTGGAAAAATATGAAGCACTTGCTGCAAAAGTACAAAATGAAGCTGATTGTCTAGTGGTAATTGGAATCGGCGGCTCCAACCAGGCTGCAAGAGCTGTTTATGAGGGCCTTAGTGGAAAGAGCAACGTGGAGATTATCTGGGCTGGAAATACCATCAGTCCCGATTCCGTGTCCAAGGTTCTCTCTTCCCTTGAGAACAAGAAAAACATCTGGGTTGATTGTATTGCAAAGAACTTTGAGACTTTGGAGCCTGGTATTGCATTCAGAGTAATAAGAGATGTTCTCAGAGAAAGATATAAAGAAGACTATGCCTCCCATGTAATCGTAACCTTCACAGAGGATACCAAGTCATGGAAGATGGCTCAGGAGAAGGGATACAATCTCCTTCCATTCCCTTCTGATATCGGAGGAAGATACACAGCTCTCTCTCCAATAGGTCTCTTCCCACTTGCTGTTGCAGGCTTGGATATAAGGGCAATGGCTAAGGGAGCCGAGAATATGGAGAAGAAGCTGAAGAGCGATTTCTCAACTTCAAACATCGCCCTGAGATATGCTACAGCAAGAACAGAACTTTATAAAAATGGAAAGAGCGTAGAACTTCTTTCTTACTTCGAACCACGATTCTTTAGATTCGCCAAGTGGTGGAAACAGCTCTTTGGAGAGAGTGAAGGCAAAGACAACAAGGGATTGTTGCCAATGGATACTTCTTACTCAGAAGATCTTCATTCCCTTGGCCAGTTTGTTCAGGATGGAAGCCCGATGCTCTTTGAGACTTTCCTGAATATCGAGACACCAGATGCTTCCTATGTCCTTCATGATGATGACGTAGATGATGGCTTCAGCTATCTGAATGGAAAAGATTTCCGGGACATCAATAAGGCTGCATATAAGGCAACACTCAAGGCCCACTCAAGAAGATTCCCTTGTCTTGTGTTGGATATAGAAAAATTAGATGAAGAAGCTTATGGATCACTTTTCTACTTCTTCCAGTTTGCATGCTACGTATCATGCAACATAACAGGAGTAAATCCATTCGACCAGAATGGTGTCGAAGCTTATAAGTGTGATATGTTCCAACTTCTTGGAAAGTAAAGAATTAACATAGAAAGGAGATTAAAATGGAGAAATATAGAGATTCATCACTTCCAATTGAAGAGAGAGTAGAAGATTTGTTGTCCAGAATGACTCTGGAAGAGAAAGTCGCTCAGCTCTGCGGAGACCTTGTTCCTTCTGTAATAGTAGACGGAGAAGTAAGCAAAGAAGAACTGAAGAAGAAGTTTCCTAATGGACACGGTAGATTCACTCAGTTCTCCACAGCTGGAATAACAGATCCAAAGTATATAGCAAAGGTTGCCAACGAAGTACAGCGTTACTTTGTTGAAGAGACCAGACTTGGTATTCCTGTAGCTCTTCAAAGTGAGAATCTCTGTGGTTATCCAGGAAAGGGTGGATCCTTGTTCCCTGCCCAGATAAACCTTGGTTCCACTTGGGAACCAGAACTGGCCAGAGAGATGGCGGAGTATATTGGTGAAGAATCAAGAAGTGTTGGAATCTCATCTGCCATGAGCCCTGTAATCGACGTGGCAAGAGATCCTAGATGGGGAAGAACATATGAAACATATGGAGAGTCTCCATATCTTGTCTCCCAGTTTGGAAAAGAATATATCGGAGGAATGCAGAGCAAGAAAGTAAGCTGTATTGCAAAACACTTCTTAGGATATGCTTTTACTCAGGGAGGTCTCAATACCTCCATCTTCCGCTGTGGTCATAGAGAACTTTATGAAGACTTTGCCCTCCCATTCGAGACAGCCATGAAGGAAGAGGACTTGGATGCCGTAATGTGCAACTATGGTGAGATAGACGGCCTTCCTGTCATCGATAACCCAGATATCATCGGTAAATTATTGAGAGATGAAATGGGATTCAAGGGTGTCGTCACATCAGATGGTGCTGCAGTTTTGAGAACATATAATGTCTACAAAATCGGATCAAGTTACGCAGAAGCAGGAGCCATTGCAAAGAAAGCTGGAACAGATACAGAGATTCCTGTAGGCGCAGCATTCAGACAGCTTCCTGAATTCGTCAAGAGCGGATTTGTTTCAGAAGAATGCATCGATGAATCTGTAAGAAGAGTATTGTATGTAAAGTTCAAGTGTGGTCTCTTTGAGAATCCATACTGTGATGAAAGTGCAATTACAGAGACATTCAGAACAAAGGAAAAAGATGCTCTCTCAGAGAAAATCGCAGCAGATTCTTTGGTTCTTTTGAAAAACGACGGCACTCTTCCTTTGAAGAAAGAGACAAAAGTAGCCCTCATTGGTCCTCATGCAGATTCCCTTAGATATCCTATCTCTGGATATACATACCCAGCATATATCGAGATGATGGAAGCTGGAAGCAGGGGAGAAAGCGTCGGAATCGGCGGTATGGCTGACCTTGCAAGTAAAGATAAGAAAGACAGTGGTAATCCTTTTGCAAAGATGATGACCATGTATACAGCAGAGGAATTGAAGAAGCTTGAGAACATGGAAAGCGTCTTGAGAAACTTGGATGCAAGAAGCCTCAAGGAAGTCCTCTCTGAAAGATTCCCTCTCTCCTATGCACAAGGCTGCGCCATCAACGATGATGACAAGTCAGGATTTGCTGAGGCTTTGAAGGCTGCAGAAGAGAGTGACGTAGTAGTATATGCATGTGGTGGAAACTGTGGTTGGGTCAATGTAACAGGTGGAGAAGGTATCGACAGAACAGATATTACTCTTCCAGGAGTTCAGGAAGAACTGTTGGAGGCTCTCATTGCAACAGGCAAGCCTGTAGTCGTTGTTCTCTATGGTCCTCAGATCTTTGCTGTAA
>JALFYG010000115.1 GCA_022784805.1 Spirochaetales bacterium | reverse complement strand
CATGTAAGTAGAGTCATTCTCATAGTCTTCTGCACTCTTGTGATATGTGACATAGTTTCTTTCTTTTGTTCCATACCAAACTAACGCAGCGCCATAAGAAGAGACGGCTACGATAAACTTACCGCTCTTAAGAATGGCAAGCTCCACCTTTTTTTCATCAATGGTTCCGAAATCAATGATGTGTCCCATCAGCTATCATCCTCTGTTTTTAATACTGCAAGGAATGCAGACTGAGGTATCTCAACGTTACCCACCATCTTCATTCTCTTCTTTCCCTCTTTCTGTTTTTCAAGAAGCTTTCTCTTTCTTGAGATGTCACCACCATAACACTTGGCTGTTACGTCCTTTCTATAGGCGTTGACAGTCTCTCTGGCGATGATCTGGCCCCCGATGGCAGCCTGGATTGCTATCTTAAACTGCTGGCGAGGAATCTCACCCTTCAATCTCTCAACAATCTGTCTTCCTCTAGTCTGAGCATTTCCTCTGCAGACAAGACAGGAAAGAGCATCCACAGGGTCTCCGTTGACCAGAATCTCCATTCTCACCAAGTCTGTTCTTCTGTTTTCAATTACGTTGTAATCGAAGGAAGCGTAACCACGGGAGATGGACTTAAGTCTATCATAGAAGTCAAAGAGGACTTCGGAGAGAGGCATTTCGTAGATAAGCTCAACTCTCTTGGTATCCAGATAGTTCATCTGTGTCTGTACGCCTCTCTTTTCCAGGCAGAGAGTGATGATGGAGCCTACATACTCAGTTGGAGTGATGATATTGGCCTGGATGTATGGTTCCTCAGCCCAATCGACTCTCATTGGATCAGGATACTCCAATGGGTTATCGATAAAGAGAGTCTCTCCATCTTTCATGTGGACTGTGTAACGGACTGAAGGAGATGTAAAGACAATGGAGAGATCAAACTCCCTCTCTATTCTCTCCTGGATTACTTCCAAGTGAAGCATTCCCAAGAAACCGCATCTGAAACCAAAGCCAAGGGCGGCAGATGAGTCTTTTTCATACATTAGTGATGCATCGTTAAGCTTAAGTCTCTCGATTGCATCCTGGAGTTCTTCATAGTCGTTAGAGTCAACTGGATAGATTGATGAGAATACTACTGGCTTTACTTCCTTGAAGCCTGGAAGAGGCTCCGGAGCCATATTGTTTTTCAGTGTCACCGTATCACCGACTCTGATGTCGCTGATATTCTTGATACCTGCGATAAAGTATCCCACGTCTCCGGCTCCAAGTTCAGGCTTGGAGATCAAGTTAATCTGGAAAAGTCCCAAGTCCTCCACTCTGTAGGAAGCGTTGGAGTGCATAAAGGTAATCTCATCCCCCACCTTTACTCTTCCACTGAAGATACGGGCATGAACAATAACGCCTCTATATGGGTCATAGTGGGAATCGAAGATAAGAGCTCTCAATGGCTCTTCTTTCTTTCCCTCAGGGGCAGGAATATAGTTGACGATGGCTTCATAAAGAAGATCCACGCCTTCCCCTGTCTTTGCTGAGACTTTTACAGCCATATCCGGGTCCAGTCCAAGGTCATGGTCGATCTGGTGAAGGCATGAATCAATATCTGCGGAAGCCAAGTCAATCTTATTTATGACAGGAATGATTTCCAGATTATGCTCCATAGCCAGGTACAGATTGGCCAATGTCTGGGCCTCGACACCCTGGGTGGCATCAATAAGCAAGAGCGCACCTTCACAGGAGGAGATGGCTCTTGATACTTCATAGGTAAAGTCTACATGTCCCGGAGTGTCTACGAGGTTCAATTCGTAGACTTCTCCATTAGCCGCTGTATAAGGCACAGTCACAGCTTGGCTCTTGATAGTTATTCCTCTTTCCATCTCGATATCCATATTATCTAGAATCTGGGATTCTACAGGGCCTCTGGCCTGCACTAATCTAGCCCTCTCGATAAACCTATCGGCAAGAGTACTCTTGCCGTGGTCTATGTGGGCTATAATGCAGAAATTACGTTTGTGGCTTGTGTCTACCGCCATATTTACCTCAAGTCAGTTACATGCTGGACAGCTTCGAATCCAAACATCTCCCTGATTTCCTTATCGTCAAGAGTCTCTTTCTCCACCAATGCCTCGGTGAGCTGATCAAGCTGGTCACGATGGGTGGTCAAGATGTCCATAGTTTCATCCATACAAGAAGAGAGAATCTTGTTCATTTCACTGTCGATTCTTCTAGCTGTCTCGTCTGAATAGTCTTTATGCTGTGTTATCTCACGACCAAGGAACAATGGTTCGCCTTCATCTGAAAGATTAATGAATCCCAAATCGGACATACCCCATTCCGTGACCATTCTATGAGCCATAGTGGTGGCTTGCTTGATATCGTTGGATGTTCCTGTAGTGGTCTCGCCATAGACGATCTTCTCAGCACAGTATCCACCCATACATATCTTGATTCTATCCATCAAGTAGCTCTTCTGAATAGTAAACTGATCCTTCTCAGGAAGACTCATTGTCAAACCTAAAGCCTGTCCATGAGGAATGATGGTCACCTTGTGGAGAGGATCAACATGCTTGAGATAGTAATGTAGGAGAGTGTGTCCAGCTTCATGATAAGCTGTTGCTCTCTTCTCTTCTTCTGTCATGAAGACACTCTTCTTAGCCACGCCAAGGAGAATCTTGTCCCTGGCTTCCTCAAAGTTCTGCATATCAACAATAGTCTTGTTGCTTCTTGCAGCAAAGAGAGCAGCTTCGTTGACAAGGTTTGCCAAGTCGGCACCGCTTGTTCCAGGAGTAGCTCTGGCAATTCTTGCCAAGTCTACGTCTTCTGCAAGCTTTACTTTCCTTGTGTGTATTCTCAAGATATCGAGTCTTTCCTGAACATCAGGGAGAGCAACTGTAACCTGACGGTCGAATCTACCTGGTCTGAGGAGGGCTGGGTCCAATACGTCAGGTCTGTTTGTTGCAGCAATGACTATGACGCCAGGATCTGTTGAGAAGCCGTCCATCTCAACCAGCATCTGGTTCAATGTCTGCTCTCTTTCATCGTGTCCGCCACCAAGGCCCGAGCCTCTGCTTCTACCAACAGCATCCAACTCATCGATGAAGATGATACAAGGAGCACTCTTTCTTCCCTGCTCGAAAAGGTCTCTTACACGGGCGGCACCCATACCGACGAACATTTCGACAAAGTCTGAACCAGAAGTATGTAAAAATGATACCCCTGCCTCACCTGCAACAGCACGGGCAAGAAGAGTTTTACCTGTTCCCGGAGGGCCTACAAGGAGACATCCCTTAGGAATCTTGGCACCAATAGATGTGAACTTTGAAGGATTTTTCAAGAAATCAACGATTTCCTGAAGTTCGTACTTGGCTTCTTTCTGACCTGCAACATCCTTGAATGTAGTCTTATTGGAGGAAGCGTCATACTCTTTGGCAAGAGATTTTCCCATGCCTCCCATAAGCTTTCCGCCACCCATTGCACCTGTGCTTCTCATCATTGACACCATAAGTGCAATGAAGATAATCCATGGAAGAAGTTCCAAGAGGATATACCAGAATGGAGTGGTCTCAGCCACACCTGTCACCTGTACGCCATACTCAAGTAGTGTAGATACCAGATCTATATCTGAATATGGAATCCTGGTTGTATAATATCCACCGTCATTTGTGGTGAAATTAATAGTAGTGCTGCCAACAATATCAGCCTTAGAAACCTTTCCTTTTTCAACTATAGAAATGAAGTCTGTGTAGCTGACGCTTGTAGCCTTGGCTCTCTGAGAATCCTGGAAGAATACAAGGAAGAATGAGATAAGGAGGACAATCAACGCTACAAGGGCAAACTTGTTGCGCATTCCTCCCTTGTTAGGAGATTGGGAACCGCCATTCTTTGGAGGCTCAGAACCCCAGTATCTATATTTATCATAGACATTCTCTTTATTCTTACCAGTTTTCTCTTCTCCCTTCTTTTCTGGCTTTGGAGAAGATTCTTCAGGTTTTTTGGTGTCACCACCACCTCTGTCCCCTTCCTGAGGCTTTGGATCCGGAGAAACTACTTCCCCGATTACTTCTTCTTTTTTATCTTTATTGTCGTTTTCCATCAAAACACCTTTCTAAATAATATAGCTATTATCCAAGTCATGAACAAGGGAGCCTTCGAAATAGGATATCCTCTTTTAGCACAGGACTCCAATATAAGAAAGTCTCCCTTAAATATAGAATCTATGTATTTTATAGTCTTGCCAAAGCCTTATCCTCTTTTCGCTTTACTACAGAAGAAAGAACCTCTTCAATCTTGCAGAGTTCTTCATCTGTATTTTTTAGACATTCAAGAATCTCATCTTTAGACTGGGTATTGAATGCCTTTGCAAATTTATTTGTCTCCTCAATGACATTTGTAAGTAATGACACGACATAGTTAATATCTGGGTCATCTCCGTTTTCATAAATAAAAACCTGGAGGATAGATCTTGTATTCCTTACCTTTTGTCTGAACTTCCAATAGGTTTTTCTTACAACTCTTCTCTCTGCCTTTCTTTTTCTTATCAAAGTAGTCATGGCTTTTGTGCTCTTTTTCATCTTTTGTGTGTCTTCAAGAGCATTCTTCACTATATCTTTTGCCAATCTTTGGCTGCGGCAAAGGATATAAAGAACTATCAAGATAATCAAATAGATGGCGATGTCAGCCAAGGCGCTTAATACTACTTCACCTGTCAAAAAGTCCATCATTTATCCTCACCTCCGTTATCTCTATAGCTGAGAGTGACCTGTGGGAACGGAACGTTGATACCATTGTTGTTAAGAGCTTTCAAAACATATTCGTTAAGATACCATGTCACTTCCCAATAATCCTCGCTGTTCACCCAGACTCTCAACAGCATCTGGACTTCGCTGTCTCCAAGGTTCTTTACCTTTACCATTGGAGCAGGAGATGTAAGGATAGAATGATTTTTCAAGGCTGCATTGAGAATAACTTTCTTAGCCTTCTCAATGTTGGTATCGTAATCAACACCTACGACCATATCGATTCTTCTCTGTTTCATTGCAGAGTAATTTGTTATTCCTGAAGAAAATACTGTCTTGTTTGGTATAGTTACCGTTTTGTTGTCTGGAGTAATTAGAATGGTATGAAGGAGCTTTATTTCCTTTACTGATCCAGCCATACCACCTATTTCTACGTAGTCATCGACTTTAAACAGTTTACTCGTGACAAGCATCAATCCATTGGCGACACCTCCGATGATGTCTTGAATGGCAAGACCTATGGCAAGAGTGATGGCGCTGAGAGCAGATACGATTCCAGTAAGAGGAATACCAAGCCTTCCTAAGATTATAAAAAGTAGTCCTACATATAATAGAATTCTACAAAGGGTGACAAAGAAAGAAATCAAAGAATTATCTAAAGTACTGTCTAAGAGTCCCTTCTCTATTAATTTCAGGATATTTCTTACAATCAAGATACCTAAAAAGGCAATTATGGCTGTAGTGACATAGTTAACGCCATACAGTTCCATGAATTTAATAAAACCTTTCATTCGAAAAACTCCAAAGGAAAATATAATACTTTTTCTCAGTCTGAGCAAACTTACATGATATATATCATAGAACACAATAATGCCTCCCATATCGCTATGAGAGGCATTATCTTATTCACTTTTTTAGAAGCTCCAGCCCATTCTGACTGCAGCGCCGACACCATATTCCTTGCTCTGGAAGAAGTATCTGCCCTGACCTTCAAGGGAAAGGAAGAATGTATCACCAAGCTTCCACTGGACGCCAAGTACGCCAGTTGCAACGACTGCACTATTGAAACCGAACACCTGGGTACCTGTGTGGGAAGTAATACCAGAGACATTACTTGCAAGTGAGTATCCGATACCAAATCCAAGATAAGCCCTTGTCTTCTCCAAATCCAATGAGAACATGATCTTGGCATCCAATGTTCCATCAACAGCCCAGTTGTTTCCGTTGAGGAAGAAACCGAAGTCATGTCCGATGAATGTTCCATCCAGTGGTCTGAAGATGAAGGAAGCGTCAAATCTGCTTCCGATACCAATCGGACCGAGGTTGAACATATTTCTGAACTCGCCTGCAACACTGAATGATGGGAAGATTGTCGGGTTATAGCTTCTACCTGTCTTGAATCCGAAATCTGCACCAGCAGAGAGAGAAACATCGAATTTCGATACTTTTTCTGCAGCAGGAGAAACCATTCCTTCTGGCTGAGCAACCTTAACACCATCTGTAACAACTGTAACGATGATATCGGAAACAGGCTCAGGAACAATTGGTTCTTCAACAACTTCAACTTCTGGTTCAACTACTACTTCAACTACTTCTTCGACAACTGGCTCTTCCACTGGAGCAAAGAGTTTAGCTACATACTCTTCGATATCTGCCTTATATGTTGGGAGATATGCTCTTGCATCTTCTGTTTCTGGATATGTGAGGACAAAACCATCTGGGATAAACTCAACAGCTGTGTTCAGCATCAAGAGGTCGCCATACTTCTCGACTTCATAGAGGACGAAGCCTCTTACGTCTGCTTCAGAGAGAAGTCCCTTTGTAGCGGAAGTGGATGTGAGTGTTCCTGGAATCCAGCTGTTCTTGACTGTGTAGCCGAATACTTCAAAGTCTGCTGTCTCTGGGACAACTTCCTCAACTACAGGCTCTTCAACAACTGGCTCTTCCACTGGAGCAAAGAGCTTAGCGATATATTCTTCGATGTCTGCCTTGTATGTTGGGAGGTAAGCTGCTGCATCCTCTGTTTCTGGATATGTGAGTACGAAACCATCTGGGATGAACTCTACTGCAGTATTGAGCATCAACAAGTCACCATACTTCTCGACTTCATAGAGCACGAAGTCTCTTACGTCTGCTTCAGATAACAGTCCCTTGGTAGCAGAAGTAGATGTGAGTGTGCCTGGGATCCAACTATTGTTTACAGTGTAGCCGAATACTGTGAAGTCTGCTGTCTCTGGAGTGGCTTCTTCAACTACTGGCTCTGGAGCTGGTTCTTCAACAACAGGTTCCTCGACTGGTGCAAAAAGCATAGCCACATATTCTTCGATGTCAGCCTTGTATGTTGGGAGGTAAGCTCTTACATCTTCTGTCTCTGGATATGTGAGGACGAAACCGTCTGGGATGAACTCTACTGCGGCATTGAGCATCAGGAGGTCTCCATACTTCTCAACTTCATAGAGAACGAAGCCTCTTACGTCTGCTTCAGAGAGGAGCCCCTTAGTTGCAGATGTGGATGTGAGAGTTCCTGGAATCCAGCTGTTGTTTACTGTGTAGCCAAATACTTCAAAGTCTGCTGTCTTTGGGACAACTTCCTCGACAATTTCTTCAACTACTGGTTCTTCCACAACAATTTCTTCGACAACTGGCTCCTCGACTGGAGCAAAGAGCTTAGCCACATATTCTTCGATGTCTGCCTTATATGTCGGGAGATAAAGAGCAGCATCTTCTGTCTCTGGATATGTGATTACGAAACCATCTGGGATGAACTCTACTGCCACGTTCTCTACAAGGAAGTCGCCATACTTCTCGATTTCATAGAGTACGAAGCCTCTTACGTCTGCTTCTGATAACAGTCCCTTTGTAGCGGAAGTGGATGTAAGTGTTCCTGGAACCCAGCTGTTGTTGACTGTATATCCGAATACTTCGAAGTCTGCTGTCTTTGGAGCTTCCTCGACAACTGGCTCTGGAGCTGGCTCTTCAACAACAGGCTCTTCTTCAACTGTTGGAACTTCAACATATTCTAAGAGAGCATATGCTGTACTCTTTGCACTTTCTGACCAGATTGTACCGTCATAGGTACACTGGAGATAAAGTGTGTAATCTTTATATGGATCAAGTCCTGTGGCGACATACTTATCTGTATCTGCGCTTACGACTGTCCAACCATCATCAGCCTCGCCATCAAGCTGATAGCGGTAAGATGTAACATACGGATCATTTAATAACCACTGCCATGTAACATTCATCATCTTTGCTGCAGAAAGAGGTAAAGAGATGCATAGAACGATAGCAATAAAGAGCAAAACCTTGGAAAGTTTCTTCATGTAAAACTCCTTGTTCTATCCTAAATCATAAGTCTTAACAAGTTTTCAAGCAATACGGACAGATTCCAAAATTTGACTAAATAACTCCTTAAAAGGAAAAACTCTTCCATTACGGAGCAATTGTTAAATAGGTGGAGTTGTGGCAACATCTCAATATGGAAAGATTAAAAAGACTCGCTGTGTTCTGTGGATCCACAATGGGAAAGGATCCTGATTACAAAAGAGAAGCAGAAAAACTGGGAAAAGAGATGGCATCCAACTCTATTACTCTCGTCTATGGCGGAGGAAACAGAGGTTTGATGGGAGTGTTGGCCCATAGCGTCCACAATAACGGAGGAAAAGTCATCGGAGTATTGCCCAAAGCCATGGTGATGTCTTCCGTCACCCAGGGCCAGGTGGATGATGAAGTCTACATAGAAGACGACATGCATAAAAGAAAAGAGAGAATGTATTCACTCTCCGATGGCTTTGTCGCCTTCCCCGGAGGGATCGGGACCATTGAGGAGATAAGTGAAATCTTCACTTGGAGGCAATTGGGGTACACAAAAGGCAACGTAGCTCTTTATAATGTCAATGGATATTGGGATCCATTTCTCTCCATGCTGGATAAAGCTGTAGAAGATGGTTTTCTTTCAGAAAAAGTGAGGGAATCTTTAATCGTTGTCACTGATTCAGAGACTCTTTTTTCTAGACTGGAGAATGAAAGGATTTCTCTCCCTGACAAATTGAAGTGATATGAAGAAACTAAAACTAAATAAACAAGCCTTTACAGATTGGATTTATATCATCTTTGGAACAGGACTCACAGGATTCGGTATTTCTGTATTCATGAACCCTGCCAGACTTGCTCCTGGCGGAGTATCAGGACTGGGAACAATAATCTACCATGTCATTGAAGACAAGACAGGTAAGACATTGCAGCTTGGTCTCATCATCTTGTTCCTCTCTATCCCTGTGTATCTCCTGGGTCTTGCTGTCTTTGGAAAAGAGTATGGGGTCAGGACACTGATGGGCACATTGCTGCTCTCTTTCTTCACTTATGTCTTCGACACCATTTTCCCGGGAGGAATCTTGGACTACACCAAAGAGTCATCCCTCTGGCTCTGTACTCTCTTTACTGGGCTTACCAACGGCATAGGGATGGGACTTGTAATGAGGACAGGAAGTAATACAGGCGGCACAGACATCATCGCCCAGATTCTGGCCAGATACACTCCCCTGGGAATCGGAAACGCCCTGTTGTTTGTAGACGGAACGATCATCTTCTCTTCGATATTCATATTCGGAATTGAGAACGCACTCTACGCCGCAGTCGTATCGATCATAATCTCTTTGATCATAGACAGGGTCATAGTTCCCTTTGGAACAAACTATGCAAAGACAGTCTATATCATCTCACCAAAAATCGAAGAGATCGGGGACTACATCTTGGAGCATATGAATCGTAGCGGGACCATCATTCCTTCCCGTGGTCTCTTTTCAGGTGAAGACAAAGAGATGCTGATGACAGTCATCCCCAAAAAAGATCTTGCCCAGCTTACCCGCTGTGTCAAAAGCGCAGATCCCAATGCATTCTTGGTCATTCAGGACACTTATCATGTACTTGGTGAAGGATACCAGCCAATAGAAGTCATTGCAGACAGCAAAGACGTATCACAAAGCTAAAAATTCAAGGCCGGTTTTTCGCCGGCCTCAATCTTTAGTTCTCCCAAAGTTTTTCTGGATAATATCCACTCTCTATCTTGGCTCTCAGGGATGCCATGACCATAGGCTTATCCTCCGGGTATGTCATACCGAACCACTTGTCATCGGAAGAGAGGACTTCTACGCTTCCCTCCCCCTTCTCTATCATCTCTGCAACTCCTGAAGGCAAGAGACACTCTGTCTTAGGTGCGGCGATATTGTTCTTCTTAAAATCATCCCAATAAGTCTGGAAGCTGTCAAAAGCTCTAGGAGTAAAGCCGAAGAAGTTCATACTTACCAGCTCTTTTCCTGTGAGAATCTCTTCATGGTCATCGAATGCTGAGATTACCTGGCCATCTCTCCAGAAGATTTTGAATGTCTCCACAAGATCAGTAAGCTTACCATCTTTTCTGTTACAGATGGCTCTGGTTACAGAACCTGATGGGCTCATTGTATTTTCCAAAATAAAACCGACCATTGCATGTGTAGTATCATCATTCTTCAGTCCTGATAGATACTTTGCCATTGTCTGGTATGCACTTCTTCCGTAGTAATCATCGGAGTTAATGACAGCGAAAGGAGTCTTCACGACATCTTTGGCACACAATACGGCATGGATAGTTCCCCAAGGCTTTGTCCTGTCCTTTGAAATCTGAGCCTCTTCCTCTGTCAATAGGCTGTCTCTTGACTGGAAGACATACTCAGCATCCATGTTTCTTGCGACCCTGTCGAAAAGACGTTCCCTGAAGTCTTTTTCAATATCCTTTCTGATAATGAATACAACCTTTTCAAATCCAGCATTTTTGGCATCATAGATACCAAAATCCAATAGAGTCTCACCATGCATGCCTACTGCATCAATCTGCTTGACTCCACCATATCTAGATCCCATACCAGCTGCCATAACTAAAAGTGTAGGTTTCATTTATTTTTCCTCGCTTATACCCGGTATTTTACCCCATATATTCCAAATGAGAAAGAAAACATTGGCTTTTGACCCTCATTTTTACACAGATTAAACCATTTTTGCGTATTAATAGTATGAGCACAAATAATATCAATCAAATGGACCTGGCCATCAAACCCAGAGAAAAACTAGAGGAAAAGGGAGTAAAGGCCCTTTCGGACAAGGAATTGGTGATGATTCTCATCGGCAAAGGAAGTAGTGGTCACACTATCGAAGAAGTGGCTGATAAAGTATTGACGGTTTTGGACAAGGGAGGAGAGCCTCTTTTGACAGACCTGAAGTACATTCCAGGCATGGGACAGGCCAAAGCCACAACGGTTCTTGCAGCCTTGGAGCTTGGCAGAAGAAGAC
>JALFYG010000075.1 GCA_022784805.1 Spirochaetales bacterium | reverse complement strand
CACTCTCTCATAGACAATGTTGAGGATCAAAGGTGAGAGAGCACAACCAAGATAGTTTACAGCAACGCATAGACCACTGGTAGTTGTATAATTCTTTTCATCCGTTATTCTCTTTGCAAGCAGCGTCGGTGCCATAGATTGTATGGTGCCATTTGCTGAAAGGAAGAATATGTATATGATAAATAGCTCTTTATGAGTAATGAAAAGCGTCAGGATGGCTGCCACAAAGCCTGAGAAGAGCCCGAAGAAGAGCGTCTTCTTGAGACCAAACTTATCATAAGAACGCCCCATCACTGCCTTCATTATACATAGTCCTGCCATAAAGAAAGCATTGAGCATAGAGCCATAGGAGCCTCCCATTCCAGCGTCCAATGCCTTTGGCACCATTGCTTGGGATACAAAGAGAGGAGTAATACCCACAAGGAAGCTGAGTATTAGAGCATTCCCCAGGCCCTCAGGCTTAATGAATTTTGACTTTCCTTCCCTCTTTTCAATGACCACCTTGCTGTCATCAATCAAGAAAAAGCACACAAAAATGGCAATGGCTATCATCACGACTCCTGCGCATCCATATGCTGCCTGATAGCCTCTGTTTTCAATGATGCTTCCCAACACCACACTCCAGATCATTCCCCCTATTCCACTTCCCATGAAGGCAATGCCGGTAGCAAATCCAGTGTTATCAGGGAACCAACTACGAATAAGGATACTGAAGGCTGTAAATGATATGAAAGGAAGAAGAATACCAACTATCAAAGATGAGAAATACATCAATGGAAGTGGAAGAGGAAAAGAGAGGGAGAAATAAAAGAGAGGCACAAGGACTGCAGCCACCATCATTGCACTCTTTACTCTTACTTTTTCATAGATCTTTCCTGAGAGTGATGAAGATAACATATAAGAGAGGAACATGATGGTGAGAATAAGAGAGACATACTCCCTTGGTATTCCTCTTTCAGTGGAAATAGGAACAACAAATAGAGTGAAAGAGTTTATGACACAACCATAAACTGAAGCCAAAACCACCATAGCTCCTATTACATTCATCCACGCCTTTTTCTTATCATTCATATCATATCCCCCCATTAGTCCATCATATCTTCAATACCTTTGTCTCCACCTTTTCTATAGTGGTCGATCAATGGTGAAAGTATCATTGCAGATAATCCTGCAACGAGGCCTCCGTTATATAACATAAAGCCACCATGCATTACGCTTGTTGCGGTGCAGAGCACAGCAGAAACAAAACCAGCGGCAACACCATATCTCTTTCCATATCTTCCTGTGAAAGGACAAAGACCGGTAGCAAAGGCTGCCCCATTCATATAAGCCTGAGTCGAGAGTGTCAAAGGAAGAGGAATGCCAATTATTTTTGTAATGACCAGTACCAACAAATAAAGGAGAACATAGCCAGAGAGTACAGGCCAAACATTCTTTGCGTTCTGTCCCGAGGCAGAGAAAGCAACGGAAGCCAAGACAATACCACAAGTGGCTCCTGTCCAACCTACCCCATCTGTCAATAGAATGCATAGATCGAAGTATAGGACCATCATGGAGCCATATACTCCCAAGTTGATCATGGTGACTCCGTCCCCATATTTCTCAAGGAAATCACTTTTAAAACCTGGATCCTTCATCAGCTTCTCAAAGCCGCTGAAAGAGTGGCCGTTAAGATACCAGCCCACAATTATGGCCACAAAGAATACCACGAAGAAAAATACGTTACAGAATATAAAGTTCTCTTTTGTGGAGACTAGTATTGATGACTGAGTAATACTCTTTTCTGGTGTCACTCCAAGAATGTTGTACATAAAAGAGTAAAGAAACATTCCCAAGAGACCAAAGGCAAGGCCTCCGTTATATAGACTCATCTCCCTATGTAAGAGCTTCGCCCCCTTCAGCATTGCAGGGATGGCGAAACCCAAAGCAATGGTGAGAAGTATGACGATAACGATTCCAGAGATAGTAAACTTTCCGTTTCCAAGGGATGTCAGAGGATACCTAAAGAGTATCTCACTGATGAAAGGACCAAAGGCTGTTGAATAGAAGGCTACAGACAACAAATCTGAGAAATCTTCTCTTCTTACTTCGGAGTAGACCAGAAGACCAACTATTGGAGGCCACATATTTAGAATATTGAGGCCATAAAAACAGTGGGCAACAACAAGAAAGAACCCCGCATATGTGGAGAAGTTGCACTTTGCCTTCAGAAAAAACATCAAGAATGTACAGGACAGTCCACATAGCCCTGCATTAAGAAAGGAAGACGGCAGAGATGATAACACAAAGTAATCAGTTACAAGAGGAGAAGGAGATGAGATGATAGTTCCCAGTCCCTTTAGTACACTCCCCCACTCACCGACAACAAGTGCTGAAACAAGTGATGCCAATAGAAAAAAGAGAGAAAAAAAGAGGGCCACCAGTTTATCTACAAAACTATTATCAATGTCTATGACCTTGAATCTTCTTTTTTCCATATGGAGAGCATAAAACAAAGAAGAAAGAGGGGGAAGAGATTATCTCTTCTTTTCCCTCTTTACCTTTTTTTAATCAAACTCAATTATTTGGCTCCCAGAAAAGGGGAAATAAAAGAGAGTATTCCTTTTATACACTTGCCATTTGCCATCAATAAGAAAGAGCGTGCCATTCTCTCTGTAAGTGTTCCGCCGCTATTTATTATTGAGGTTCTTAACGGGCAGTCTGCAGAGGCAACCATCATCATCTTAAAGCCAGGGTCTGAATAATCTTTCTTCCCTCCATAGGACTTGGAGATAATATTCTCTGTGACCCTATATTGAATCTTCATTATCAGGGAGTGCTCTTTCATCTCCATGCAGCTATTGTCCATGGTGTATTCACCCTTATGGCGAGGCTTGTACTCTTCTACACTTCTACCAATGAGTCTTTCAAACTCTTCCTTGCTTGGTTTTCCTACTGGATCACAATACCAGCTTCCGTCCAATTCTCTTCTTGGCTCATCACCTTCAATATGGATAAGTGCTGAGAGTCTTATGTCCCTGGAAGACGATCCAATTTCTATAGTGTAATCGCCTCCGATTGCTCTCCATCCTCCGTCATAGATAGAGAAATCGCGATCAGTAAGGGTAAAAGATACTCGCTTTTCTTCGCCTCTATTGAGGCGTACTCTAGAGAAGCCACGTAACTCTCTAAGACTTCTATATCCATTTTTTTCTGGATTCTTTATATAAAGCTCTACTACTTCGTCCCCGTCATACTCACCAACGTTCTTGACCGTCAATGAGACCTTTCTTCCCTCAACGATGAGATTGGAATACTCAAACTCTGTGTAACTCAGACCATATCCGAAAGGATATCTTACTTTCATTTTGGCTTTGTCATAATAGCGGTAGCCTACATATATTCCTTCCCTATACTCAGCGTTCACCTTACCCCAACTGTCTGAGGAAGGAACATCAGAGTATTTAAGAGGCCATGTTTCAGCGAGTTTTCCTCCCGGAACTGCCTTCCCATAGATAAGGTTATATAAAGCCTCTCCTCCAGCTTCTCCAGGGAGCCCCATATAGAGAATAGCTTTGACACTATTCTCCCAGCTCATATCAACGACACTACCAGAGAACAAGACGGCAACTGTATTTGGATTAGCCTCCGTCAATACTTCCAAGAGTTTCAAATAACCAGAAGGCATCTTCATTGTATCTCTGTCAAAAGCTTCGGATTCATAAGATTCTGGCAAACCCACAAAAGCTATTATCACTCTATGTTTTTTTGCTCCTTCCGTGATTTCTTTTATAGCACACTCATCAAAGTTGCCGTTTTCATCAACTCCAGCAATCCATGGTTTGTCTTTAAAGAACTCTATAGGCTCTATAAGGTTCTTGGGATTAATATGGCTGGATCCTGTTCCTTGATATCTCATCTTTCCAGCCATGAAGCCAAAGAGTGCTATATCTTCATCTTCTTTCAGAGGAAGAATCTTGTCTTCATTCTTCAATAGGACAGCACCCTTTTCTGCTATCTTCAGGGCAACTCTATGGTGTTCATTCCAATCAACTTCTTCTTTCTCTGTTTTTCCACTCTTCTCTACAAGAGAGAGTATTCTCTCTACTGTTTCATCTATAAGTTTTTCAGAGAGCCTACCCTCTTTTACAGCCTTTAGAGTTGCATCCTCCATATATTTGGAGCCACCAGGCATAGATAGATCGCATCCAGCCTTGTATGCTTCTATTCTGTCATGCAAAGCTCCCCAGTCTGTAATGACGCAACCATTCCAGCCCCACTCTTTACGGAGGATATCAGTAAGAAGAGATTTGTTGTCACTGGAGTAGACACCATTTATTTTGTTATATGAACACATGACAGTGGATGGATTTCCCTTTTTCACTGCTCTTTCAAAAGCGGAAAGATAAATCTCTCGAAGGGTTCTTTCATCCATAATGCTGTCGCTTATAAGTCTTTTGTATTCCTGACTATTTGCAGCAAAGTGTTTTAAAGATGCTCCGACACCTTCTTTTTCCACTCCTTGAATCCATGAGGCTGCAATCTCTCCTGCCAATATTGGATCTTCCGAATAATACTCGAAGTTTCTTCCTCCAAGTGGATTACGCTTGATATTGCATCCCGGACCAAGCACCACGGAAACATTTTCTTTCTTTGCTTCCTTTCCTATAGCTTTTCCTTGTTTCTCAATTAATTCTATGTCCCAAGTCTGAGCTGCTGTTACAGAGGAAGGAAAACATGTGGCAGGAAGAGATACGTTGACTCCAAGCATATCTGCTTCATCTTTCTGGCATCTCAAGCCATTTGGACCGTCTGAAACCATAATGGAGGGCACATCTAGTCTTTTGATATCTTTTGTATGCCAAAAGTCTTTACCTGTACAGTAAGCAATCTTTTCTTCCAATGTCATTGAAGAGACTATCTTCTTTATATCCATATCCCCCTCCTTGAATTACTTAATCTTTTGTGCTGATTTGCATCATCTTTTTTCTAGATGGCAGAACTAATTAATACCTTTTTACAATAAACAGTCCTATTAATCTTTACCTGATTCCTTTTTATATCCTGGAAGACCTCCAAAAACTCCACTCACATACATCTTTTCAATGTTTTGCGCTGCACGTGGTTGTTCTGAAGAAAAACGTTTTAAAGTAGTTCCTTCCCTTCCATTAAACTCAACTGCATATTCTTGATCTGGTCGAAGTATTGAATTATTTAACAGATTTGTTGAATGGGACACGAAAATCATCTGAGAATGCTCAGCATTTTTCATAAAATACTTGACCAACAATGTCTCTAACTCATTATGAAATCCGCTGGAAAACTCATCTATAAGAATCATTCCTCCAGATTCAACCACTGTCAGAAAGGAAGGAAGCATTCTGAGTAAGTTTTTATTACCTGTCGATTCCATTGAAAAAGGTATTGGCTCATTAATGTCAGCCCTTTTAAAAAAGATGCTGTTTTCACCTTCTTTATTAATATACTCTATGTTTTGTTTAAAGTTATATGCATTGAACAACGCATTGATCTTTTCGCTGCCATTCTTCTTTAGATAGCTGGTAACATTTAAATCATGTTTTCCATAAGAAATAAGAATTTGCTCATATGCATTTAAATAAACCGAATTTGTAAGATATTCCATCCATTCTTTCAGAACAGTGTTTCCTGCAAACTTTGTGTTGAAATAGAGTGTACGAAGGAATAAAGTCTCACCATCAACATCATCTTCTGAATAGATTATCCCATTGGGTTCTGTAATAAAAACTCGAGCATTGTTTCCTAATCTATCTAACATCATCTTCTTATCGATAAATAATCTCTCACTGATAATGCTTTTATTTGTTTCAACAATAAACTCATACTGGACGGTAGATCCTTTTACCTTGAAATAGTAATCCAATGAATATCTGGGATCCGAGTTAAAAATGCACTTGTAAATATCGGAATTTATATTCTTCTCGAGAAACAGCATATCAAGAAGAAGTTTTATGGCAATTAATACATTCGATTTTCCAGAAGCGTTGGCACCGACAAACATGGTTCCTTTGAGAATGCCGTCATCACTACAATTCTGAGGTAAAAATGAATAGTTTGTCTTTGCAAAATCAATAACTGTTTCTTTAGAGAACGACTTAAAGTTCTTGATAACAATTTTTTCCAACATAGCTGAACAACCTTTTACAATAGGATTTTATCATAGATAACAAAAAAAACAAAAGATTTACTTTTAATCTTTTAATTTATCGTAAATATTTTACGATTATAATCAAGAATTAAAGCAGAAAACTCCGCTGATCATTCTCATAATTATGTGCTGAAGATTTTTTTAGATCGTAAAGTTTTCATCTCTTTCCAGTCGGCGGAAACCCCGATGGCTCTGCCACGTGGGTAGTTGATATAACTCTGCAGACGCATTCTTCATTCTTCAACATCACAAAGGGGATAAAACATCCAGACAAATCGTTTATACGCTCAATCCCGATACTGTTAGGCTATATCTCATTTAAAACAGCGAAGCAAGAACGTAGAGTTTCTGATTCTTCCCATCTTACATTCCTGATTTGTTCATCTATTTTGGTAAATACCTTTTCTGGAAACTGAATTGCCCAAGTAAGACCTAAATGAGCTTTTAGTTTCAAACGCTCAGAGGAAATATAACGATCTGCTTCTACTCTCATTTGATTGGCAAAAGCTCCAGTTTTCTCAACAATGTTTTTGTCATATGTATCTTCCGCAATTGCTTTCAACATTTCAGTTTCAAGTGCTCCTTGCTGATCGGTTGGAATAACTACCAAAAGAACTCTAAAGGTTTGTACTATTCCAAATTGATCAGTATAGCAACAGTCAACCCATTGGTTATTCCTGATTTCAACATCTGATACATCAAAGATGGACAAAGCAGATGCCTCTATTGTTTCTATGTCTCGATTATCTCGATCTGTCACAATAGAAATCTTTTCAAATGCATTGACAAGGATGAGTGGGTTTCTGATCTTTTCATTAAAGAACCTTTTAAAATTATCTTTTCCACCTACTGCACAGATTAATAGATAATCATCATCTTTTTTATACCAGTTGACCGATTCATTTTGCGCTGTTGCCCGAATTGATAATCCTTGGGGACATTTTTTGCTATACGCCCAGCCAGCAACTCTTTCCAAATAGTAGCTAAGCAAAATAGCATCGGTCTCACCTTCACATAGAATCAGCTTATTCATAGGCGTACCTCGAAACCAAATGCTTCCCTGTTTTCATACACATCCCTTCCAGAAAGAACTCTGGCGTAGGTTTTCCCACCATTTCTCATCAGTGTCACAGCTGTAATTGCGTCAGAAACAGACTGAGTAGCATAATCCTGCGTACCAAGCAAGCCGTCTATAGCCTCTATACTATGGGTTGTAATAAATACTTGCACATTAAAAGCATTACATGCTTTTACAATAAAACGGAAGATATCATCAAAGTATTTTTGATGGATCGAAGTTTCTATTTCATCAATCAAAAGGATACCATTTGCTGCACTAGCCACCGCATTCGACAAAACAAGAACTTTCTTTATTCCATCACCATAGGTATACAGAGGCATATTACCAAGCTTTTTGTGTTTCAAATACTCCACAGGACGATTTACAATATCACTCCTGAAGATCATCATGTCTTCTATTTCATCATCAAAGAGTTGCAAAGCTTTCAGACAGATTTCTTTGTATGAATCATTTTTTATAATGCTACTGATTATATTCCCCTTAAAATGATCAAAAGGTGCAACATAACTGATTTCTATTTGATTATTTTCTTCTAGAGAAGTACCTGTCATTCGCGAAAATCTATTCAGATGAATCTTTTCATCTGAAAGATGTTTGTTTTTTACATATGCTAAGTTCCCATCAAAGACGTCTATTTCACTTTCACCTGCTACGTCTTCAAAATCTCTCCGAGAAAAGCGATCAAGTTCATTCAAATCAAGGAGTTCTCTTGATTCTATACCAGAAAGTGTATATGAAATGGCATCCCCTCCACATACTCCTGAAAGTTGGATTCTTAGATTATCGTCGCTTCTAGGAAACATGCAAATAAAGTTATCATAAAGGGAATTAGAGGATGCAAAAAAAGAACTACTACGTAGTTTGGCAACGCGATAAATATTTGCAATACTTTCTGAACGCAATAACTGTACTGCCTCCAACAGACTGGTTTTACCACAGTTATTATCACCTATAATCAAGTTCACCTGTGACAAATGATTAATTTCCAAATCGCAAATTCCACGAAATCCATCTACTCTTAGATTACTTAGCATATTCATATGATATTTCTCCCCATTTCTTCAAAAGTGACGATAAGTCGCTTTCCTAAAGCAGCTGCAATCTTTAAGAGAGAATCAACGGTCGGACATGTTATTCCATTTTCAATATTACTGATATTTGCTTGTGATAACCCGGTTTTTTTCGACAACTCTTTTTGTGTAATCTTTTGCTTTTTTCTTTCCTTGGTGATCATTTCTTGAATTTCTGCATACAGGTCATATTGCAATGGTTCCGGATCAGAATTAGAAAATTCTGAAATATTCACCTTTGGTAATGATTCATCTAAATATTTTTGAAAGTCACTCATATTAAACCTTAAATATTACCTCTAAGATATATTATAACAATTTGTTTAAGTATTTCAATACAAATATATTTAAAGAGATATAATATATATATTATTGACAATAACACCATCTATTTCAGAAAACTTCAACAGGTATATCGTTTTTGTAGCAAAAGAATATGGACGATAGTCGCCTACCGTCCACATTTCTTAAAAACCTTATCTTTATAAGTCTACTTCCAGTGGGAAATTACTCTTCTCCACAGAGCTTGACTCGAAGACACCTTCACCTACGAATAAAAGTCCTCTTCCTCCATAGACAGCTTTTCCAAGCTTTCTACAGTAGGCAAAAGCTTCGTCTCCGATAGTTTCCACGCTATCAGGGATAATCAAGTCACCAGAGAGTTTTTCGCAGCCATAGAAGGCTCTATCTCCAATGGTCTCCAATGAGGAAGGAATATAGAGCTTACCATCTATGTTTCTACAGTTCATGAAAGCTTCGCTCTCTATCCTCTCCAGGCTCTTTGGAAGGACTACGTCACCCTTAAGTGTCAAGGAGTCTTTAAAGGCACCCTCTTTGATGGCAACCACAGGAAGGCCGTCAATAAATTCAGGTATTATCAGAGATGAAATATCTTCCTCATGTCCGACGACTTCATAGCCCTCATCAGTTTCAATATACCAGATTCCATTTCTGACAATGCACTGATCAACCAGGAAGATAATCTCTTCCTCTGTAGTATCTGAGACAACTTCACCCTCATTATTGAGCTTAGCTTCGAAAATGGCGTCAATCTCTTTTAAGATTTCCTCACTCTTTTCTTTGGCAACTCCGTCTACATAGGAGACTAGCTCATCTTTGTTGGATGCTAAAACTTCTTCCAAGGAAGAAAGATCTATTGCTGCCACAGCAGAATAAACCTCTTCCATTTTCTCATCTAAGTAAGAATTTATCTCATCCTTTATTACAGAGAGAATGGAATCGGCATATTTCTCTATGTACTCCGTTTCTGAAGAGCCATTTACATTGATATCAACACTTCTTGAGCCGAGAGTATTAAGTGCAGCCAAAGCTTCATCTGCCTTCTCATCTATATAAGAGACAATCTCACTCTTTAGAGTAAGGAAAGAAGAATCTACATAATCCTTGATTTCCTCAATAGAAAGAGAAGCACCAATTTTCTCTACTGGGATTGAAGTGAAAGAACTCTCAACCTTCTCATCTACATAAGAGACAACCTCATCTTTAACGTCAGATAAAGCTGTATCAACATAAGACAATGCCTTATCAAGATCGTCTTTTGTAACCCTATCCACTCCCCCGGAAACTATTCTGACTTCAATGACGGAATCATTATTACCTTCCAGAAGCTCCACAGGAATAGAATTACTCTCGACAACCAATTCACCCCTTTCAAAGGCTTCGACTCTATCAGGGTCAACAGCAACGACTACTTTGGGAGAAGCTTTATCCATGCCTCCCTGAATGAAGACTTTGTCCAAA
>JALFYG010000069.1 GCA_022784805.1 Spirochaetales bacterium | reverse complement strand
TTCTTCTTTTTATTTATGTTTACTTCTACTCCAAGATATTCTTTTTCCAGGCCCAGGAGATTTCCGTTATATCCAAGAATCTTTGCAGGGACCCTTACGTCGTAAACATTGTTGATCTTCAGACCATAGACTTTATAAACAAGGGCTGCGTCTCCCTGTATATCAAACCAGATCTTCTCTGTGGGAAGGGAAAAGAAGGTCTCAAGCCCCTTCTTGGTGACACCGTTTGCCCTAGGGTCAATAATATAGTAGCCTTCCCTGTCATAAATCTGAATCAAACATAGATGCTCGCCATAGATATGAAGGTTATATTCACCTTCAAAATCCACGGCAATGGATGGGACTTCCTCCCATCTTTTACATTGAGAGATTATCTTTTCATCGTTATCGAGAGTAGTGTAGATCACGTCATATCCCCCGTCTTTTCAGCCATCTTTTTTACAGTCTCCCTATATTTATCTACAAACTCCTTTGGCGATACAGGCTCAGAGTCAGGGGAAAAGGAAAGCATCTTTCCCATGACTTCAATGTCGCTTACAGCAGGAACAGATAGCTCATAGCTTCCGTCATCATTCCATTTACTCTTCTGTTCCTTGTGCCAAATCTGGTTGGAGACAATGTTTGCGGCAACTCCATAGAATCGCATGGTATACCAAATAGGCTCTGTCTTGGCAGAAGAGAAGATTCCATAGGAGCCTTCGCTTTTCTTCAGTTTCTCTTCATCCCATTGGAAATAAGAGTCCATCATCTTGACTTTCTGCACTCTTGAAAGGTTGTATGTAATTATGGTGCCATACTTGGATTCTGCCTTCAGATACCAGAGCTGAGAGTAATTGATAAGCTCCATAGGGTGCACTTCCATAGCAGTGCGCTTTCCCTTGGAATTAATATAATCCAATTCCACACACCTTCTTTCCTTGATGGCGGCTACCAGTGTAGTGAAAAGATTATAGTCCACCTTCTCTATTGCAGAGTACATGTATCTTACAGGCTTATGTTTGTCTTGAGTTGTCTTCTCATTGTTTTTCGAGACATCAAACTGCTCCCTCAATGGGTTATATGCTGCGTCTCTCATGGCCTCGGCAATGGTTGAGGAAGCAAAGGCTTCATTTAGTTTGGGCTTATCACCATTATAGACATAGTAGTTACCTTTATCTGTCCTTACATACTCCACTGTGGAGAGCTTATCCATATAACCGATATCTGTAAGCCTTTCCCTGATAAACTCTATGTCTCTTCTGAACTCTCTATTGGACATACCATATTTATCACGGATATAACTGTAGTTTAGTTTTCCGTCTTCAAGACATAATACGTTTATCATATCCATGATACGTTCCAATCTGCTCATACCTGATAGTATCACAAATCGCTATTTATTGCATTTTCCCTCATCCAAGAGGTAAAAGACATGAAAAATGTCTTCTTTCTTTCGATGTTTGAATGCCTCTTAAAAATTGGGGATTAGTACCCAAACCCCAAATATTTTTGGGGATTGACTCGTAAAAATTGGGGATTGATTGCAATAATTTGGGGATTGAAGTAAAATAATTGGGGATTGGGAACAAACCATGGATTATGAAAGAATAAAAAAACAGGCAAATGATATCTTACTTAGTCAATCTGCAGAATGCACTTATATCGAATATAAGGCATCTTCAATGCAACTTGATAAAATAGTAAAGACTATATGCGCTTATGGAAATAACTATTATGACAACGACATGCAGTTTATTTTTGTAGGTGTTGAAGAAATAAATGATGAGAATAATAAGGCAATTCCCAAACTGCCGATCAAAGGCATTGAGGAAGGAAAAATTGAAAAATGCAAAAATGAAATCAATAGCCTAAGATCTTTTTTGTATCCCAATGTTGCCTTTGATATTATTGTCAATGAACTTAATGGAGTATTCTACCTGCTTATCGTTGTCTTACGGCAAACGGGTGGCCCGTTTATGGTAAGCGAAAAAGCGGAAAAAGATAAAAGGATAAGACTCAAGGCAGGTAGATATGTACGAGTAGAATCAGAAAGCAGATTAGCAAGAGTTGATGAAGAATATGACTTGTTACGTAAGTTTTCCAATTTCCATTATTCTTCGATAACAAATTCAGATGCATCTATAGATGACTTAAATATAGATTATCTAAGAGAATACCTTTCGATCACCAGCCACAGAGAAATAATGGACAATCTCGACAAGAATCAGATTGCCAAGTCTCTTCATTTGCTAGACAAGAATGACCCTACAGGGAAAAAAGTAAAAAACTTTGCAGTCTTAATGTTTGCAAATAGGCCTGATGATTTTATCCCTTATGCCTACGTTGAACTCATCATTGACATATTTGATTCAAAAAGAAAAATGGAGTCAAAATATTTCAAAGGACCAATATGGAAGCAGTATTATGCAATAGTAGACTACATCAATGATTCTTTTCTCAACACAATAGTATTGAGAAAAGACGGAGAGGCTACAAATAAAAAAATCTCTAATTATCCATTCGTTGCAATAGAGGAGCTTGTTTCAAATGCTATCGTCCATAACAACTATGAGAATGCAAAACCAATACAGATATACATATCTGAAAAGCAAATAAATATAGTTAATTACAATAAGCCTTTGCCTCCTCTCAAGTTGCAGGATCTGAACGAAAGGTCTTTTTTCAATGAAAGAGATACAGAAAATCCAGAAATCAAGGACATGTTTAAAGACTTGGGTATTATTGAATCCTTTGGCACAGGAATAGGAGAGGCAAAACAAGCTCTTAGAAACAATGGCTCCCCTGCACTGTTCTACAAAATCTTCAATACAATGGATAATGTTACATCTGTCGTCATTCCTGTCTGTGATGAATATACAGAATTAAAAACATCGGGATTGGAGCCCAATCCCCAAATAAACTTGGGGAT
Organism: Spirochaetales bacterium; assembly: GCA_022784805.1. Lineage (GTDB taxonomy): Bacteria > Spirochaetota > Spirochaetia > Sphaerochaetales > Sphaerochaetaceae > Ornithospirochaeta. The sequence goes on along the minus strand of JALFYG010000069.1, from coordinate 2,100 downwards.
TGATAACGAGAAATTGGGGATTGACCATCAAAACTTAGGGATTGAATCCAAAACCCAAGATATCAAGCGAAGAATAATGGAATCCAATTATTCAAAAACCATAAGGGGTAATATCGCAAAAATATATGATAAAGTAGGAACAGAAGTCTTTGGCAATTCGAAGGTTATCGAGATACTCAACTGTTCAGAATCTACTGCAACTAATTATCTTAATCGAATGTATACAGATCTACAGATTATCAATCTAGTTGAAGGAGCAGGCAAAGGGAAATACAGATTTATCGAGTAGAATAAGGATCTTATTTCTTTGAAGAGAGTATTCGATATCAATTCTTCTTTGCCCAATCATATGCTTCCAACTATTATCTCTATTTCTTCTCCCTCTTGAGGGAGAAAGGATAAAGGTAATAGGATAATCAGGATGGAAAAGAACCTTATTAAGTCTACATTCAGCGACAAAGTCTTTCTTAAAAACCTCTTCTCTTTGGCGCTCCCTATAGCCTTCCAAAGTCTGATGCTGTCTTTGGTAGGAGCTTCAGACACCATAATGCTTGGCTCCTTGGACCAAAGCTCTATGGCTGCCGTCTCTCTTGCAACCCAGCTTCAGTTTATCCAAAACCTGACCATTGCAGGGATCGTTGCAGCCTTCCACGTACTGGGAGCCCAATACTCAGGAAAAGAAGATAGAAAATCTGTAAATATGGTTCTCTGTATGACAGTGAGAATCTGTCTTATTGTAAGTATCATCACTTTCATAATCTGTTTCGTCTTCTCCAGGGGTGCAATGAGAATCTTCACCAATGTTGAAGAGCTCTTGAATATAGGAGTCGAGTACTTAAAGATAGCTTCCTTCTCTTATCTTATCTCCGGCCTATCCCAATGTTTCTTGGCCCAGATAAAGCTTGGAAAGAAGACATCAAAAGTCGCAACCATCAGCTCCATCGCTGTCGTTCTTAATATTGCCCTCAACGCTATATTTATCTTCGGGCTATTAGGTTCCCCTAAGATGGGAGTAAAGGGAGCTGCTCTGGCAACTGTAATTTCAAGAGTCGTAGAGCTGGTGTTATCAATAGTGGAGTGTTGGAGAGATGAGAGGATAAGACCTGATCTAAGTAAGCTCTTTGCTTATGACAAGGTTCTTTCAAGAGATTACACAAGGCAGCTCTTACCTCTTCTGGGAGCATATTTGATATGGACAGTAGGTATCTCCTCATACAGCGCATTCTTAGGTCATATGGGAGTAGATGCTTCTGCCGCCAACTCCTTGGCCCTGACAGTGAGAAACCTGGTCCAGAGCTTCACAAAGGGCCTTGCCGGAGGCGCCAGCATCATGATTGGCTACGAGTTGGGAAGCGGCCACACTGAAAGAGCAAGAATCTATGGAGATAGACTTAGCATACTCTCCCTTGTCTGTGGTGTTCTGACAGCCCTTCTTGTAATAGCGGCAATACCTTTGGCATTAAAGGCTGTAGATCTATCAGAAACTGCGACATCATACTTCATCTCCATGTCATTTATTCTTGCTCTTTACGTCATTGGCGCTTCTTATAACTCAGTAGTCATCAATGGAATGTTTGCCTCCGGTGGAGACACTCTCTTTGATTGTTACTCAATAATAGTGACGATGTGGGGAGTCGCCATTCCTTTGGCATTCTTAGGCACCTTCGCCTTCAATTGGCCTGTGGCAGCTGTGTTTATCTGCACCTGCCTTGATGAGGTGGGAAAGATTCCTTGGACACTACACCATTACAGAAAGTATAAATGGGTGAAAGACTTGACAATAAACAATTAGGAAAAGGCATGAAGAGACGTACTGATTAGACTGCACTCAGTCTTATTCATACATGATCTAATAAGCCCATTTCCTCCCTATTCTTAATAAAAGAGTGATTATAATAAACATAATTGTTAATAAAAGTGTGATGGAGTGCATCTGTGGAACGATTAATCTTAAACAAGTTACAGAAAAACAGCCGTAAAGCTTCCACCTTTCAAGTTGGAGGATGTAAGGCTGAAAAAATGAATGACTCAATTGTTATAAATCGTTATAAATGCTATAATAAATCATGGACAGACAGGTAAAGAATGAAGCCATAAAGA
>JALFYG010000030.1 GCA_022784805.1 Spirochaetales bacterium | reverse complement strand
CTTCTTTACGAGAGTGGAGAATGGAACAGTGCCATCATAGTTACTGAAGAGCCAAGCAAGGGTACCGGAGACCATTCCCTCAACTTTCTCGATGATATCACCTGTTTCCCTCAGGTCCTTGAGTGTTGTGATAATAGGAAGCCCCGCACCAACAGTTGTCTCATACAGGAACTTCTTACCTGTTCTGAGAGATATTTCATAGAGACTTTCGTAGTAGTCGAAAGGTCCACTTGAAGCCTTCTTGTTTGGTGTTATTACATGGAAGCCAGATTCAATGAAAGACTTATACTGCATAGCTCTTTCCTTGCTGGCTGTGGCATCAACAAGAACCCAATGAGGATAATAAGAAGCCTTGATATGGGAGAGGAAAATCTCTTCATTGTATGGGATGCCATACTCATCCATCTGCTCTCTCCAAGAGGAAAGCTCGATTCCCTCTTCACTGATAAGCATCTTCTTACTTGTTGCGATACCTCTTACCCTGATATCCAAATCAAACTCTCTCTTCAGTCTCTCTCTTTCTCTTCCGATCTGGTCAAGAAGAGTTCCACCGATGTTTCCTGGTCCGAAGAGACCAAGGGAAAGTGTCTGCTGGGACATAAAGAATACAGTGTGGAGTGCTCTTTCAGCCTTAACTGCGTCACGGCTTGAGATGACTGCACTGATGTTTCTTTCGCTGGATCCCTGAGCAATGGCTCTGACGTTTACACCTGCACGGGCAAGGGAAGAGAAGAGCTTACCTGCAACACCGATTCTTCCTGGCATCGATTCACCGACGACAGCAAGAATAGAAAGATTGTCTTCCATATCGATGGATGAAATCTGATGGAGGGAAATCTCTTTTCTGAACTCTTTTTCAAGAGTAGTCTTTGCGTTCATTGCCTGAGACTGAGGAACAGCGAAACAGATTGAGTATTCACTTGATGCCTGGGAAATGAAGATTACACTGATTCCTTCATTTCTCAGGGCTCCGAAGAGACGTGATGATACGCCAGGAACACCAGACATACCGGAGCCTTCCACGTTGATCAGGGAAATATTCTTGACAACAGAGAATGCCTTTACGCCATCCTTGCTGGATTTCTTTCCCTCTCTTGTTACAAGAGTACCCTCTTCTTCCGAGTCTCCCCAATATCTGAGAGAAAGTGGGATAGATGCTTCTTCAGCAGGGATGAATGAGTGAGGATGGACAACAGGAGCACCGAAGAATGAGAGCTCTGTAGCCTCAGCATATGTCATATCTGTAATAAGGTGTGCATTAGGAACATCTTTCTTACTTGCTGAATACAACAAGCTTCTCTGGTTCCAATAAGTAAGAGGGGAAGAAAGATGAGCTGCAATTAAAGCTGCTGAGTATTCGCCCCAGCCTTCGTCTGTTCTTTCCTTTCCTGCTGCGTCTGCGTCATCTACGCAGTAAATAAGCTTACCTGAAACAAAGACAGCACTATTCTGGAATGATGGATTGTGGTCAGAGAGAAGCTTTTCAAGCTCCTTGGACTCAACACTGATTCCTTTTTCCAGGAAGTAAGCAGAGACGATTCTTTCAAGGAAAGTGGAAGTCATGGTTTCAAGATAATCAGAAGCGGCTCCTGATTTATCTTCAAGAATCCAAACAGCCCTTAATATATCTTTGATAGCTTCAAAGTTCTGGGAAATATAGGAAGAAATCTTTTCTGACTCTTCACTTTTAAGGGAAGAGGAAACAAGTTCAAGCCATGCAGTCTTCTTCTGCTCCAGCATGTTCCAGATACCTTCATCCTTGTTTTCTGCAGCATCCAAAAGCTTGTAGAAACTTAAATCTGGATCACGGGTTGGAGGGAGGACATAAATCTGAACATCCTCTTTTTCTTTAATATGAATGTTATAAAGCTTATCTAGACCTTTCCAGGTAGAGACCATTGATCCTTCGAGAGCGTGTACCCTAATACTTTTCACTGTGCTATTTTCCTTAAAAAAGTTTAAAAAAAGAGCCCCCACTCAAGAAGGAGCTCCTCATCTCACCAAAACTAGTCTGCAGGCGAAATCAAACAACCTTCTGCACTTTTCCAGCTCTGAGGCAGCGTGTGCAGATCTTGATTGTTCTGGGTGTACCGTCGATGAGTGCCTTGACTGTAACGATGTTAGGCCTAAACTCGCGCTTTGTTGTGACGCCGATGTGCTGACCAACACCGCCATTCTTCTTAGCCTGTCCCTTTCTTGTAACGACGTTACCAGAAATAGTACCCTTTCCACAAATATCACATCTTCTAGCCATGATCTAAATCCACCTTACTATTTGTTCTTTCTTTTTCTGACAAAACCTTTGTCGGCACTAGGCCGGGAGCATGGCAAAGATTTATGCCGTCACAACTATGGAAGTTTATAGAAACTCAAAGTCTTTGTAAATACCCGACAGGGCATTTTTCCTCGTCTACTCTACCTTTATTCCCACTTTCGGGCAAAGGTCGGAGAGCGGACACTCCTTGCACTTGGGTTTTGGCCTGCAAAACTTTCTTCCAAGATTATTTACAGTATCGCTTACACGATTCCAATACTCTATGTCTACACGCTCCTTTATCTCTCTACATGCCTTGTGTCTATCGTGGGTATCTGTGAGACCCAAGCGGAAAGCAGTACGCTCGAAGTGTGTGTCTACAACCACCGCACTCTCCCCTTTCACTCTCTGTAAATAACAGGAAGCCGTCTTCTCTCCCACACCAGGAAGCTTCACCAGTTCCTCTAAAGTTTCCGGAATACCACTCTTATCAACAATTTTAGAGAGTTCCTGGATATTCTTTGCCTTTGCCCTGTAAAGCCCCGAAGCATGGATCAAATCCTCGATGCTTTCCCTCTCTGCTTCTGCTATAGAATGAGGATCAGGATAAGCACTGAAAAGTTTTTCAGCGCTGATCGCAGCCATCTTGTCTGTACTGGAACCACTGAGAATCACAGTGACAAGGAACCTGAAGGGCTCGGTATATGGTAAAAACTCGATTTCTTGAGGAAACACAAAATCTAATTTAGATATTATTTCAAAAGCTGTTGACTCCATTTTAGAAATTCCCTATACTCTTTGTTGTTTCGGGATGTCGCCTAGCGGCTATGGCGCCTGCTTTGGGAGCAGGATATCGATGGTTCGAGTCCATTCATCCCGACTAGAAGCTGAAATCTAAGTAATTAGGTTTCAGCTTCTTTTTTTATCCTATTTTATCTTGTTTTACCGTGAAACTAAATATAGAAGCGAAAAAAAGACATTTTTCTGAGTTGTTTATAAGTCTTAGAACCACAGTACATAAATCGCCTCGCCTTTTTCCTTAAGGATAATCTTCCAAGCTACACATCACTGTTGCCCTAGGAATATTCTCACTTCAATTAGGAATCGGTCATGTTTCCTTCCCTTTCTGTTTGTGATTGCATTCAAAGCCTTGTCCGCATTTTTCTCTGCAACAAGTCTATAGTTCCTCATTCCTGCCTTTTTCAATTTCCGAAATGACCATAACCTAACTCCTACAAAAACACGTAATAAAAAAGTAACACTCTTTGAAAACATGTTTTCTATTTGAAGCTAAAACACGACCTGTATTACTTCCATGCGAAAATAGAGAAACGATATAGAATCGTACTTGGTTGGATTGCTCTACTCGAAGAAGAACTATATCTTCAGTGGAATAATGCTGTCAGGAATAAACTGCTAACAAAAAATAGAACCATTGAAATAGGAGAAAGCATGTATATCATAAATGGAATAGTGTATGCAGATTCTGAAGCTGTATGTGTCACAGTCAAAGATGCCAAAGCCTTGGATGGGATGATAATGATTACATTCTCAAATAGGGAAAAACGACTTTTTGATGCAACTGTTCTTAAAGAAGAAGTATTTGAACCTTTAAAAAACAATGATATCTTCAAAGATTTAAAGGTTGAGTTCGGGACTATCACAAGGGAAGATAAAGAAATAGATATCGCTCCTGAATACCTCTATAAGAATAGTTACCAGTATAATTATCCGGAATGACTTCTGTTATCTATATATATGGGATTACTTATTTGATACGAAAAGGTCGAAAGATAACACTATCCATTTTATTTAAAAATCCTAAATTGCATCCGGGTGGTGAAAAACCTCGATTCTGAGCGTTAATCGAGGTTTTTGTCCCTGAATCTTGCCAAAATAGGTTTTTCAATTCCCAAATTGAGGATTTTCTTGACCTTTTCATACTTGTTCGCAG
>JALFYG010000011.1 GCA_022784805.1 Spirochaetales bacterium | reverse complement strand
AGTCCCCGATAGGTTCATATAGGTGAGAGGCTTCATAATCTTGTATTCACTGTTTTCAGAGTACATGGAATGAAACTTGCTCTGCCAGGAGAGGGAAGGGAACAAAGAGTCACAAAGAAGGAAACCTGCATTGTGACGTGTATTTGTATATTCCTTTCCTGGGTTTCCTAAAAATACAATTAGTTTTTTCATCTTGTCCTCTCTTCCCCGACTTTAGGGCACTCGTTACATAAAGGGCACATGGAGCATTTAGGAGAAATTGGAGTGCAGACATTCTGTCCCCACATGACAAAGAGCTCATTTATTATGATCCAGTATTTACGTGGAAGAATCTTCTTCAACTCCTTTTCCGTGTCCTCCGGCTTATCTGTGACGACCCAGCCAAGTCTATTTGTTATCTGGTGGACATGGCAGTCAACACAAATGGCATCCATGGAGAAAGATAGATTCAACACTAGGCTTGCCGTCTTTATTCCAACTCCTGGAAGAGACATTAGTTTTTCCTCATCCGGGGGTATGACTCCATCCCATTCTTCCATTACAATACTTGCAATTCTTTTTAATTGGTTTGCCTTACGAAGGTAAAATCCGCACTTTTTTATTGATTCTGCGACCAATTCTTCATCTATAGAGTATAATTTCTCAATAGTTGGTGCTATTTCAAATAAACTTTGGGACGCTTCCCAAGTGACATTGTCTCTCGTTCTGAGAGAGATAATTGTGGAGGCAAGTATTCTATAAGGCGAGTTATCTTTCAGCGCTATTTTGGTCACGGCAGGTGTTTCTGCCCCTATCGCTGAGAGAGAAGCGGAGATTGAAGAAAAGACGCTGTCAAAATAATTGTCAGTAAGAAGTGCTTTGTTCAATTGCTTTGTCCTTTTAAAAAAACTATCATCAAGGCATGATTGTAATCTTAAAAAATGGTATTACCAAAGAAGAAAAAGATAAAGTCGCCTCTACGCTCAAAGGCTATGGTTTCATTGTCAAAGAGATTGTAGGTGAAAATGATACTGTTCTTGGAGCAGTAGGATCCAGTCATGTGGATCCAAGAATTATTGAACTCCTTCCTGGAGTAAGCTCGGTAGTTCCTATCTCAAAGCCATATAAACTGGCGTCCCGAGAACTAAAGAAAGATGACACAATTGTCAAAGTAGGAAGAGTAAGCATAGGAGGAAACCGTGTCTGTGTAATGGCTGGTCCTTGTGCCGTCGAATCCTATGACCAGATTATGGCAATAGCTGAAAAAGTAAGGGAAGCTGGTGCCGTAATGCTTCGTGGCGGTGCTTTTAAGCCACGTACATCTCCATATTCTTTCCAGGGCTTGGGAGAGGAAGGCTTGAAGTATCTTCAGGCTGCTGGAAAAGCTTTTGATATGCCGATTGTCACTGAAGTCGTCTCTCCGTTGGACGTAGAGATGATGATACAGTACATAGATATGTTCCAAATCGGAGCAAGAAACATGCAGAACTTTGAACTCTTGAAGGCAGTAGGAAAGACAGGAATGCCGGTACTCCTTAAGAGAGGAATGAGTGCCACAATCGAAGAGTGGCTTATGGCTGCAGAGTACTTGATGTCCAGCGGAACAGATAAAGTCGTTCTTTGTGAAAGAGGTATCAGAACATATGAAAGGGCGACAAGAAATACTCTTGACGTTTCTGCAGTCCCTGTTGTAAGGAAACTCTCCCATCTTCCAATAATCGGAGACCCATCCCATGCCACAGGAATCAGAGATATGGTTTCTCCTATGTCTCTCTCTCTTATTGCTGCAGGTGCTTCCGGTATTGAAGTCGAAGTTCACAATAACCCAGAGAAGGCTTGTTCCGATGGTCCACAGTCTTTGTATCCTCAGCAGTTTGAAAAACTCATGAGAGATATCGAGGCTTTGTGCCCGGTCATTGGAAAGACACTGGAGAAGACTCCACGCATCATACCTGAATCTATCAAAGAGGCCTCTGTTGATCTTTCTTCACCTTTAGAGGGAAGAGAGACGGTGGTTGCATTCCAGGGAGAAAGAGGTGCTTTCTCTGAATTGGCTACAAGACGTTTCTTCAATGAGGACGTAAAAGTTCTTGCCTGCCATTTCTTTAAGGATGCTTTTGATGCCATCGCTTCAGGAAAGGCAAATTTTGGTGTCATTCCTGTTGAAAACGCATTGGGTGGTGCAGTATATGACCCACTTGATTTGATTAAGACCCACTCAGAGCTGAAAGTTGTCGGAGAGACAGAGATTCGTGTCGTCCATAACCTTATCGGTTTCCCTGGAACAGATATCAAAGACATCAAGAAAGTCTATTCCCACCCACAGGCAATAGCTCAGTGTAAGGAGTTTTTGGAGCGTGAGATGCCATGGGCAGAAGCCATTCCTTTCTTTGATACAGCCGGGGCTGTAGGTTTTGTGAAGAACAATGGTGACAAGTCTATTGCTGCAATCGCTGGATCTCCTGCCGCCCTTTACCATGGTATGGAGATTCTCAGACAAGGAATTGAGACCAACCCTTCCAACTATACTCGTTTCTATGTCCTCACAAGAGAAGAGAACGCAGAGGAGTTTATAAAGGGAAGAAAAAAAGAGAAGGCTTCCTTCCTCTTCAATGTTTCAGACGAGCCGGGAGCTTTGATGAAGGTTCTTGAGATTCTCTATCAGAGAGGTCTTAACATGCAGAAGTTGGAGTCCAGACCTATTCCTGGTAAGCCTTGGGAATATACCTTCTATGTTGACGCCCTTATTCCTGCTTCCATCGATTTCGATGAGACATGTAAGGAGATAGCGGCTTCTTCCGTTGGCTTCAGACTTCTTGGCGTCTATGAGAATGGGATACTCTGATGGAATATAAGTCATACGATGATGTAATGCTTTTTATGGGAGTTCTGAGTGTCAAAGGTTTTCCCCAGGCACTGAGAACTCGTCTGGAAGAAAACTTTGGACCAATAAAGAGCATTTCAGAACCATTTCCTTTTTCTTTTACAGACTACTATGTTCCTGAGATGGGTGAGGGAATAGAGAGGTTCTTTATTTCCTTCTCGACTCTTATCTCTCCAGATAAGCTAGCCACCATCAAAGTGATCACCAATGAAATCGAGAAAGAATATGAAGAGGAGGGAGGAAGAAAGATAAACCTGGATCCCGGTACTCTTAGTGAATCAAACATCATTCTCGCCACCACCAAGAACCGCTCCCATAGAATCGCAATTGGCCAGAAGCTATATGCGGAGCTTACTTTGATGTATAAGAACCACGGGTATGTTTCTTTTCCTTGGACCTATAGTGACTATAAAAGCGAGAGGGTGCAGAATACTCTCCTGGAATTCAGAAAAGAATATCTATTGATGAGAAAAGAAGCTTTAAAAAATAAAAAAGAAGAAAAATAGAATATTGTTTATGTAACTAACAAATACTATTTACTTGTTAAAAAGGGCCGTTTCCCGGCCCTTAAATAATCTCTTAATTACTCAATATCATCAAAATCAGAATCAAAGTCGTCTTCAATCTGGCTTTCATAATCTTCGTCTATGCAGCAGAGAAGAGAGTCGGCGGCATAGAAACCATCTTCTTCCGTTTCGACATCTCTAAGAGAAATAGCAATATTGAAGGAACCAAAGAAATCATCTTCTGACGTCACGGTCCAAGTGTCATCACTGTTTCCTTCTTCAACTATCTCAACAAGGAACTGGTTTCCAGTTGGATAGATTTCATTCATGTGTGCTTCAAGTTCTTTGAAGTCTTTCTCGTTCTTTTCCTTTGTATACCTGAGACCAAGAGTAAAGTGTTCGCCTTCGTCATCGATTCCCTGGAAATATAAACCGTTTCCAGAAATGTGTGCACCAGTAATCTCTTTATCTGAGTCTCCGAAGATAAGGTCTTTGAATGACCATTCGAAGTCACTGTCATCGGAGAGAAGCATAAGAATGGAATCCATAAGAACCCAGTTCTTGTATTCATAGATATCATCAAAAGTTCCTACAGCGATACTGGACTCAACGATAGAAATATCTCCATCCAGCCCGTCTTCAAGAATAGAACGAAGCTGGAAAGCGCCGTTTTCTGTCTCTTTCTTTTCATCTTCTTCGCTTAGAAGTGCGTTGTTTTCATCAACAATCTCCAAATAAGCCTCTACAGGAAAAAGAAGAGTGACGGAATCATTGTCTTCTTCTATTTTCTTTGGATCTGAAACTGAGCAGTCGTAATCAAGAAGATCTTCGATTTCTTCTGAGTAATCATTGATTCTTTCATCTAGGTTATCTTTCTTGAGCTTTGTTGTTATCTCAAATGAGACAGCTGCGTTTATTACTTTCATAGGGTTCTCCTTAGGTAAGTTATCTTTAAATAAAAGATACTACAAAAAGAGAAACAAGTCTTTGTTTTCGCCTTTTTATACAGTTCTTCTTAAAAACGCGTTATATAAGTATGAAGAGAATATTGTTTTGTCTATTTGTTTTTGTCTTTTTGTCGTCTTGTACCTTTTCCCCATCCATCACTTTGACCATCGCTCCTTATTCCGATACCCCCTGGGAGGAAGTAAGTGGAAAAGAGATGTGGTACAAAGTCAGATACTTTGATGGAGAGAGTGTTGAGACACTATACCTAGATAGAGGTGTATGGAGTGTAGATCTTACCCTTAAAAGAGATTCGCTGTTACTCTTTGCCTTCTATCCCTTAGGTGATATGGAGCCCTTGGGGGGATTCTGGGAACCAGGGTGTAAAAGTAAAGTATGGCTCTCCCCTGAAGATGGTTTCTTTATAGATATGCTTATTAATGCCGCGGAAAGCTATCCTTCCTGTGTCTCCACTTTAAGCGTCAAGAG
>JALFYG010000273.1 GCA_022784805.1 Spirochaetales bacterium | reverse complement strand
CCTTGTAATTGCAGCAAGCCTTGAAGAAGTCGGCATCCATGTGGATGTGAACATCGTTGAGTGGGCATACTGGCTCAGCGAAGTATATATTGGAAGAAACTACGATTTGACAGTTGTCGGGCACACTGGACGCCTCGATCCATATGCTCTTCTTGTTAAGTATCTTTCCACTGGAAGTGAAAACTATTTCAATTATACATCAGAGAGAGTAGACGAACTCTTATCACTGTATAAAACTGAACTGGATGAGGAGAAGAGGACAGAGTATATTCAGAAGATAGAGAGAATATTGGCTGAAGAAGTTCCTGCTTTATATATCCAGGATCCAATTCAGATCTTTGTATCCCAGAGTGATGTCTTTGGCTTTGCTTCCTTCCCAATCAACATCTACAAGTTTAAGGACGTGTACAGGAAGTAAAAATGCACCGATATATCCTGAAGAGAATTCTTTCTGCACTCTTAGTGCTGCTCTTTGTTTCTCTCATCACTTTTGTAGTGATATCAGTCATCCCAGGAGACAGGGCCATCCTTGCTCTTGGGATTGATGCTACACAAGAGAGCGTGGATGCAGTAAGAGCCTCTATGGGATTAGACAAACCTTTCTTGGAGCGTTACTTTGATTGGCTTTCATCTGCCATTCGCCTTGATTTGGGAGTGTCGGATGTATATGGAGAGAAGGTTGGTGCCCTTATTCTCTCCCGTCTTCCCGTCACATTCTCCCTTACTCTTTTTTCAATACTTATAGCAACTGTCTTGAGTGTGGTCCTTGGCCTGATCTGCCAGATAAAAAAAGGAAAGCTTGCAGATGGCTTGATTCGGGGTAGTGTGATACTTACCTCGGCTCTTCCTTCTTTCTGGATTTCACTTGTTGCCCTTATTTTCTTTTGTGGGAAGCTAAAATGGTTCCCTGTCAACGGATACATTTCCCCTGCAAAAGGCTTCTTTCCTTTCCTCAGAAGTATTACTCTCCCTTCCATCATCTTAGCCCTGGGAGAACTCTCACTTCTCACAAGAATGTTCCGTTCCTCTTTGATCAAGAGCTTTGATGAAGACTACATGATAGCCTGCAGAGTGAAGGGTCTCGGAAAGATGAGGAGCATGATCCACTATGGCCTCAGAAGCGCATGTATCGCTCCTTTGACTCTTATAGGAAACCAAGCAGCAAAGCTTTTGGGTGGAACAGTGGTTGTGGAGACCATATTCTCCCTTCCAGGAATAGGAAGACTCTTGTTGGTGGCTGTCGAGCAGCACGATATACCTTTGCTTCAGGGGGTGGTTTTGTTTATCACCACAATGGTTGTTCTCATGAACTTCCTTACAGATATCTTTGTTGCCATCGCAGATCCTCTGATCAGGCAAGGGGAGGGTAGTGTCAAATGAAGAAAAGAAACTACTCTCTCATCATTGGAATAATCTGCGTATCAATAATAATTGCACTCTTTATCCTCTCATTTATATACCTGCCATATAGCGTGGACCAGATGGATACAAAGAATAGGTTTGCGTCCCCTTCTTCTTCCCATATCCTGGGAACAGACCAATTTGGCCGTGATATCTTCTCCCGTATCTTGGTATCTACACGCTCGGCTCTTCTCGTGAGCTCATCGTCAGTGTTGATGGGAGCACTATCAGGCCTCATCCTTGGAGCCTTGGCAGCACTCTCACCTCATATTATTGAAACCATTCTCATGAGATTTATAGACGCAATGATGGCGTTTCCTGGAATTCTATCTGCAATGGTACTCTCAGCAATACTTGGAAAGGGGGTAATGAACGCTTCCATTGCCATTGCTTTCTTTATGATTCCTGTCTTTGCCCGTCTCTCTTACTCCATGATCCTTGAGAGCAAGAAGAGAGAGTATGTAAAGGCAGCAAAGAGCTATGGAGCATCAATGCCGAGGCTAGTGGTGTTTCATATGCTTCCTGAGATGGTCACCCGTCTCATTACCCAGTTCTCATCAAGTATAGGGGCCGCCATCCTCACTGAGTCCTCTCTCTCATTTCTGGGCCTGGGAATACAGCCGCCAGGCGCAAGCCTAGGCTTGATGCTATCGGAAGCCAAGGGATATGTTCTCATTGAGCCATATCAAGCGCTCTGGCCAGGAGTGGTATTGTCTATCGCTGTCTTGGGATTCTCTCTCTTGGGAGACGGAATAAATGAGTACTTAAATAGGGAGGTTGATTATGAGTGATATCCTTAATCTCTCATCCCTATTTGTTAAAGACAAGAGAAGGTATCTCTTGAGAGACATCTCTTTCTCTCTGGGGGAAGAGACTACCCTTGTATTTATTGGAGAATCTGGTAGCGGTAAGACCATGACCCTCAAGTCTATTCTGGGAATACTCCCGGAGGACACAGAGGTGGAAAAGGGCTCTGTCACTCTGATGGGTAGGGATATTCTCTCAATATCAGAGAAAGAGAAAAGAAGACTCCTATGTGAAAACGTTGGCTTTGTCCCACAGAATACTGTGAACTATCTTCATCCGCTCTTGAGAATCTCTGATCAGATTACAGATGGATACACAACACTCTATGGGAAAAAGACCTTGGGAGAGGCAATGGAGAAGGCCACACGCCTTTTGGAGAGCGTGGGGATAACAGACCCGGAGAGGGTGCTCTCCTCTTATCCATCACTACTCTCAGGAGGAATGAAGCAGAGGGTGAACATTGCCTCTGCCTTGATGAATGATCCTTCTCTTCTTATTTCCGATGAGCCTACATCAGCCTTGGACAAGGTGGTGCAGAAGCAGGTATCGGAACTCTACATTGAGCTAAAAAAGAAGAGAAGAATGTCTCTTGTTGTGGTTAGCCATGATATAGTCTTTGTAAAGAAGATAGCTGATGTAGTTGCTGTGTTCTACGCTGGAGAAATAGTTGAGATAGGAAAGAGCAGCGAGATATTCTCGAACCCTCTCCACCCTTATACAAAGGCTCTCATCTCCCTTTCTCCTTCCCTCATGAAAGACAAGTCAAAGCCACTAGGAGAGATTAAGGGATATATCACAGAAGAGGACAGGAGAAGGGAAGGGTGTCCTTTCTATTCCCGTTGCCCTGAGAGAAGAAAAGAGTGCATGAATAGTGTTGATGTCAGAAAAGTCTCAGAAACACATAGCGTGAGGTGTGTCCTATGATTCTCGAAGCAAGAAACATCACAAAGGAATATAGAGTCAAGGGAAGAAAAGAAGTCTTTTCAGCCCTCTCTGATGTGTCACTTTCCCTAGAGATGGGTGAAGTCTTGGGAATTGTAGGGGAATCTGGAAGCGGAAAGACAACTCTCAGTGAGATAGCAGGAGGCATGAGGACTCCGACTAAGGGCTCTATCCTCTTTGAGGGGAAAGATATCTCAGAGATGAAAAAGGATGAGAGACGAGACTACAGAAAGAATGTCCAGTTTATATTCCAGTCTCCCAAAGAGTCCATGAACCCATACTTTACCGTGCGTGGCATTCTCTCTGAGCCTTTGGTCATCAACTATCCGGATATGGATAAGAAAGAGAGGGAAGAGAGAATAAGAGATATGCTCTTGAGGGTCGGAATGGACCCGGAGACTACTCTCTCCTTCAGGCCCAGCCATTTCTCTGGAGGACAGCTACAGCGCATCGCCATAGCTAGGGCTCTACTTCTCTCTCCAAAAGTATTGATCTGTGATGAGTGCACATCTGCCTTGGATGTATCTCTTGAAGCCCAGATAGTAAACCTCCTTTCATCCCTGAAGAAAGAGACAGGAGTTGCCATGATATTTATCAGCCATGATATATCTCTCGTGAGATATATATCTGATAGGATAATGGTGATGAAAGACGGAAAAGTGGTGGAAGAGGGAGACACTGAGATTGTCATCAGCTCTCCCCATAATGATTACACGAAAACTCTTATAGAAACATCATTCCTTTGAGTTATAACTATTTTATGTGCAATGAATAATGTTTGTACCAAGAAAAAAGGTTAATTATTTCTCTTTTCTACTCTTATTTCCATTGATATCATTATTAAGCTAGGTTAATGGAAATAGAGTTTGTTTTTGTGATCTGGTAATTTTTTTCGAAGAGGAAAACATGATGATCACACCCTTTAACCTTGCTTGGTTTGTTTTGATTCTGGCTCAGTTTTCTCTGCCATTCTTTATCGCAGGCTTCTTTAAGGAGAGCACAAGAAAAGAAAAACTCAGCTTTGTAAAATGGTTCTCGATTAGTACAGCCATACTTTGGGTTATCTACAAGTACTCCCTGTCAAAGGATCCAGACTTTCCATCGTTCTTCATTTGGGATGAGCTAC
>JALFYG010000246.1 GCA_022784805.1 Spirochaetales bacterium | reverse complement strand
TCATTTACGTCCATATTGACCCGTCAAGAAAGTCATTCCTGAATGGTTTTTGTCATACACAGATTTAGGTCTCATTGTAGGAAGATTGAGTTGCATAAAGATTCACAATTGTCTTGGGGTTTTGATTTTTGCAATTTCCTCCTCAAAGTTTGGCTTTTTCTAACAAGAGCCAAATAGAGGGATTTGGAGGAAAATATGAAGAAACTTGCTGTTATTTCAATGATCTTTCTTTTCGCTCTCTCCTTTGTCTTCTCCACAGGAGTCAAGGAAATGGTTGAAAACGGAAGTCTGGTTCTCCCTGTGGTAGAAGAAGAAACTGTCCAGGAAGAAGAAGTCAAGGCTCCTATTGAAGGAATGAAAGAACTCATCATCCTCAACAATGCTTTTGATGGTCTTGAGCTTTCAAAGCAGGTATACAATGCAAAAGAGTGGCACAAGTGTTATTCTCTTGCTGAAATCGTAGAAGCTAACTTCTGGTTCATGCCTGCTGATGATGACGATGCTGTAACTGTTGCATTTACAGATTTCTATGAGGATAGAGAAACAGCAAAGACTTTCATGTCCAAGTATGTTTCCCTTGCAAAAGATAATGAAAAATATGACTACGAACTCTTTGTCGGTATGAACCAGAAAGAGACATATGACGTCAAGTACAAAGGCTACTGTAAGGTTGGCGTCGAAGCTCTCGTATTCGTTCCAGAAGATGGATGGATGATTGATGAGCTTATGGAAATCATGCCATTTGCTTCTGCTCCTTCCTACGATCTTGTTACAGTATCTGGAGATAGATACAGAGTATCCAGCGAAGATATCATAGACTACGAGATCCTTCCTGAGGGAGATGGCTGTGTGGTTACAAACGGAGACATCACAATCGCTGATCCTCTCTATCTCATTCCTACAGGTCTCACACCAGAAAGCGAAGTTGAGGAAGGCGTTGTATCAAGAGCAACTGTTCTCATCAATGCCAACGGCGTTTATGGCGTAGACGCTCCATACAGCGAAAACAGAGCTGGCGTCGTCTATAGTGCATGGTCATGTGCTGAACTTATGGATAAGTTTGGTGTTCCTACAGTGGGTGATGTAGTCATCACATCCTATAAGGATGGATTTACAAAGACTATCAGCGCAGAAGAATTTGCTTCTCTCTATATTGCTTTCCAGGCTCCTACAAGTAAGGGTGACCAGAAAGACTTCTTCACACTTGGAAGAAATCAGGAAAGAAACGCAGGCGTCAACAATGTTGGTTCCTATGTCTTTGATGACGCATCATTTATCTACATCCCGGATGCTGGACTCTCATGTGCAGACATTGCATCTGAGACAGGCATGGCAGAGAGTGATGAGTATCTCATTACATACGTAAACGGAGACAGCATTGTCATCAGTGGCGAAGAATTCATGGCTCTCTCCCTTTCCGGTGACTCATCAATTGTAACTATCGAAGCTATCTAAGCTTATAGTTGTTAAAGAGAGTCATACCCAGGTATGGCTCTCTTCTCAAAGGAATACACATGAAGAAAAATATTATTGTCGCTCTTATAATGGCCGCTTTGATGGCTTTTTTTCCTTTAGTTGCTTTTTCGTCTGAATATAATTGGGATGGAGTAGGTGCCTTCGAGGGTGACATTAACTCTACAGGAGCTGTTGGAAAGAACGGTGCTGCAGCATCTGCAAACATTCTTGCATCACAGATTGCTGTAGAGATAATGGAAAGAGGTGGAAACGCTGTAGATGCAGCTGTTGCAATGATTTATGCAGTAGGCCTCTTGGAACCTGCCGCTTCCGGTATCGGTGGAGCAGGTCAGATGGTAATCTATCTTGCTGACACTAACGAGTATGTCCAGATCGAATATATGACCAGAGCTCCTAAGGCTGCCATTCCTGGCACTTTGGATACTTCCACCAGCGGTACTCCTCCTTCACCTGAGGCTTTGGCTGTTCCTGGTGTTGTCCATGGAACTCTCACAGCTTTGGAAAAGTATGGAACAATGACAGCAAAGGAAGTATTGGAGCCTGTCATTGAA
>JALFYG010000164.1 GCA_022784805.1 Spirochaetales bacterium | reverse complement strand
CGTGAAAAACGTTGTGAATGTCTTGAAGCATGAGCCGTTTCTTCATACATCCGCCCTGTTTGCTTCTCCCAGCGGCAACACTCACCCCTGCCTCCCTCTCTTTTATTCAGGTAAGAATGAGATATGGTGCTTCGATCTTTTGTTTGATATCCCATCTAACCCTACTCTCACCGATTACCGAGAGACGGGACTCTTTAAGCTCAGCGCCAACCGCTGTCCTTTCGTCGCTCCTCTCAACACTCTGGATAAAGAAGGAGAGAAGAGACTAGGGTTTACAAAGGAAGAGGTCTTAAAAAGAGCAAGATATATCATCGAAAGAAAGGTCTTCGATAAAGAAAAGCTATTGGAGACTATCCCTGATTTCGAAGTGACGGACAAAGATCCTGACGTCACCATATATGGCTCGTTTTTATCGAGGGATGACAAAAAGAGACTGGCTGAAATAAGAAAGCTCCCGCCATTAGCAAAGCTTTCCCATCACCCTTCCCTTCCTTTTGATGATGAGAAGTACCATAAACTTGTCTGGAGACAAGTTGCCAGAAACTGGCCTGAGGTATTAAGTGAAAGTGACAAGAAGAAGTGGAAGAACTGGTGTGCCTCCCGCCTTATTTCTCCTCCTATACAGAATGCACAAAGCCTGGACAACTACAGGGCCAACTGCAAAATGCTTATGGAAAGCATGGAAATTGAAGGGGAGAAAAAGAAGATTATCGCTTCCCTTCTTGAATATGCCGATTGGCTTGAAGATACTATTATCAAGGAATAAAGATGCCTACTAATGATTTATTGACTAAACTTCCGGGCTACCGGACACAACTAGAAGAACTGGACCAGAGCCTCAGCACTCCTGAGGTTATGGGGAACATGAAGTTATACAAAGAAAAAATGATGGAAAGATCCCATCTCGCCCCCATTGTTGAAAAACTTGAGGAGATGGAGAAGCTTTCAACTGAGCTATCTGACTCAGAAGAAATGCTTACCCTGGAAGAAGACGGGGAGATGAGGGAAGTCATCAAAGAAGAGATAGAAGAGCTGAAAGCTTCCCTTGAGGCAGCAGAGAAAGAGTGCAAAGTCTTACTTGTTCCACCAGATCCACTAGAGGGCAAGAACATCATCATGGAAATAAGAGCAGGCACAGGTGGAGAAGAAGCAGCTCTCTTTGCAGCAGACATCTTCAGAATGTATACACACTATGCAGAAAAGAAGAGATGGAAAATTGAAATAATGAGCCAAAATGAAACTGAACGTGGTGGTTACAAGGAAATCGTCTGCTCCATCAGTGGTAAAGATGTTTATGGCTCCATGAGATATGAGTCTGGAGTACACAGGGTACAGAGAGTGCCGGAGACAGAGTCAGGTGGCAGAATCCATACTTCCGCCATTACTGTGGCCATCCTTCCGGAAGCAGAAGAAACAGATATCGAAATCAATGAAAAAGATTTGAAAATCGATGTCATGAGAGCTGGTGGCCCAGGAGGTCAGTGTGTCAACACAACTGACAGTGCCGTCAGAATCACACACATTCCAACAGGAATAGTAGTCATACAGCAGGATGAGAAGTCTCAGCTAAAGAATAAGAACAAGGCCATGAGAGTCTTGAGATCCAGACTCTTTGAAATGGAAGAGGCAAAGAAACAGAAAGAGAGGGCCGACGCCAGAAAGAGCATGGTAGGTAGCGGAGACAGAAGCGAGAGAATCAGGACATATAACTTCCCTCAAAACAGATGCACCGACCACAGGGTCAACCTTACCTCTTATAACCTGGACGGAGTAATAAACGGGGATTTGGATGAATTCATCGACGCTTTGAAGATCAAGGCTGGAGAAGAGGCCCTGAAAGATAATTAATGACACTCTTTGAACTGAAAAGAAAACTCATTGAAATAGGAGAAGGATTGGAGGACCCGATGCTTGAAGCAAGGGTCATCCTTTCTTATCTGGGTTTTTCTCCAATCGATCAAATTACAAATAAAGATATGCCTGTCTCCCCTGATATCAAAAACAAAGCCCTGGCTATGATGGAAAAGAGAGCTTCAGGCTACCCTATGGCATATATCACGGGAACCAAAGAGTTTTGGGGAATGGAGTTCAAAGTCAACGAAAACGTCCTCATCCCCCGTCCCGACACAGAAACACTGGTGGAAACAGCCATCACCCTCTACAAAGAAAATAATATGAAGGGAGATGTCATGGACCTCTGCACGGGTAGCGGGGCCATTGCCACAGCTCTCTCTGTGGAGCTAGATAGAGACATCAAGATGGGAGACATCTCCCCCCTTGCAGCAGAAACAGCCAAAGAGAACTATGAACGCCTTACAAAACGGAAAGCAGATATAAGAGTCGGGGATCTCTTTGAGAAGTGGGAAAGCTCCAAATTCTCTCTGATAGTGTCAAATCCGCCCTACCTTACGGAGAAATGGTGCGAGGAAGTGGAGGAAGATGTAAAAAAGGAACCGAAGCTTGCACTATTTGGTTACGATGACGACGGATTGGGTATAATAAGAAGAATAATCAAGGAGAGTGGTAAATTCTTGGAAAAAGAGGGGTATATTGCACTGGAATGTGACTATAGACAGTGCTCAATGCTCTCTTTACTTCTTGAAACAGAGGGGTATTCAAGTGTTAACATAAAAAAGGACCTTGCAGGCAAGGATAGGGTGGTTTATGGAAAATACAACGGCTAAAACATCAACACTTCCAAAGACTCCGGATGATTTTCCGAATAAAGAGCTGGTTGATAAATTTGTAACCAGAATACTTAATTATTCCCAGGAAGACACAGAAAAAATCTCTGCCGCAGCTGTTTATGCAGCAAAGAAGCACGGAGACCAGAGAAGGAAGAGCGGAGAACCATACCTTATCCACCCCATTGCCGTAGCTGAGATTCTGATCAGCTACAATATGGATGCCGACACTGTCTGCGCCGGCCTTTTGCATGACACCATAGAAGACACAGAGACAACCGAAGAGAACATTGCAAATCTCTTTGGAAAAGAAGTGGGCGAGATGGTGCAGGCTGTAACAAAGATCACTCGTATCACCCAAGACAAATCAATCCAGGAAGCAGAGACCATCAAAAAGATGTTCTTTGCCATGTCAAAGGATCTGAGAGTCATCCTTATTAAGCTTGCTGATAAG
The DNA here is from genome assembly GCA_022784805.1 of Spirochaetales bacterium. Taxonomy (GTDB): domain Bacteria; phylum Spirochaetota; class Spirochaetia; order Sphaerochaetales; family Sphaerochaetaceae; genus Ornithospirochaeta. Next base: position 1,833 of record JALFYG010000164.1, on the reverse strand, counting down.
CTTCATAACATGAGGACCCTCTCTGGCCTCACAAGCGAAAGGCGCATCGCCTTTGCAAAGGATTGCCTTGATATCTTTGCTCCTATTGCAGACAGCCTCGGTATGCAGACAATGAAGAGCGAACTTGAAGACTTGTCTTTGAAGGCTCTGAAACCTGAAAGCTATGATTATATCTCCACATATCTTTTGGAAAGAAAGGGCGAATATACAGCATTCATAAAGCAAGTCTCCAGAGCCATCGAAGATGCATGCAAGAAAGAAGGCCTTCAGAACATCGAAGTCTCAGGTAGAGTCAAGCATGCCTACTCTATCTACATGAAGATAAAGAAGAGAAAGAAAGAGATTGATGAAATCTACGATATTCTCGGAATAAGAGTCATCTGTAACACCACAGTCGAGTGTTACACAATACTTGGTATCATCCACTCCATGTGGATTCCTATCGAAGGCAGATTCAAAGACTACATCGCAATGCCTAAGGCCAATAACTATCAGTCCCTGCACACCACGGTTCTTGGTCCCCAGTCCAAGCATCTTGAGATACAGATCAGAACTTGGGAAATGCATAAGACAGCTGAAGAAGGCGTTGCAGCCCACTGGGCTTATAAGGCATCTTCAGGAAGCGAAAGCGGTGCTTGGAAGAGTCTCGACTCCATTAACTACCAGAAGATCGTAAAGAAAATAAAGAACTGGTCCAAAGAGATTGAACAGAGCGAAGACTATATGGAGGAGATCAAGAACGAGCTCTTGAAGGATTCCATCGTTGTCTTTACTCCTCAGGGCCATGTAATTGAGCTTCCTGTTGGATCAACAGCCTTGGACTTTGCTTATAAGATCCACACTGAAGTAGGAAACCACTGTTCAGGCGCAAGAGCAGACGGCTCAATTATTCCATTAAACAAGCCACTTCAGAACACACAGATAGTCGAGATCATGACTTCTCCTTCCGCTCATCCAAACTTGCAGTGGATGGAGTATGCTCAGGCATCCAGTACAAAGAAGAAGATCAAGGCTTGGCTCAATAAGTACCAGGCAGACAATGTTCCTGAAGTGAAGACACCAGAAAAGAAGGCCCCGTCACCAAAGAAAGAAGTGGTGATGACCAATCCTGCCAGGCTTATCAACGGAACAATGTCTTATACAGCACCTGAGACTACAGGAACACTGATGGTCGGTGAAGACTCAAACGTAATGTATTCCTTTGCAAAGTGCTGTAACCCTATGCAGGGCGACGATGTTGTTGCATATATTACCAGAGGTAGGGGCTATATTATCCACAGAAAAGATTGTTCCAACCTCAAACACATGGCTGAAATAAACGAAAGAACAGTCAGCGTAAAGTGGACAGGCGACGAATTGATGAAGAGATATAGAGTCACAACAAAAATCGATTCTGATATCTTCGGTCAGCTAGATAATGCTGTTAAATCACACGGTGGAAGAGTAAGAAAGGGAACACTAGGTATAGACGGCAACAGACTCACTGGTGAGTTTACTATCATTGCTGAAAACGAAGAGGCTATAAGAAAATGTACTGCAGCCATCAGGACCATACCATCGGTCATTGAGCTGACAGGAATGGGACTGACTGACGCTGAAGTCACTCCATACAAAAAAAGATAAGCATTCTTATTCAGAGACAAAAAAAGTAGTCACGTAGGGAGAACCCTTTAGTTGTGACTACTTTTTTATCAATGTTCACAACTTAAGGATTCGGGTACATGACCAAACAGGTTATGCACCCATAATTTTTGAATTTATTTCCTTGTATTACAAAGAGTTATTGACATAATTATATAGTTTCTATATAATTATTATATGTATAACAAGAAC
>JALFYG010000152.1 GCA_022784805.1 Spirochaetales bacterium | reverse complement strand
CCTGTCAGGATGGAAGGGGAGAAAAGAGCCACTTATATTTCTCTCAGGCTTGTTGAAGACATCAGGAGAACTGAGAAGAAGGTAAGAGGAAAACTCCAGGAGAAGGGCCTTGTCGCAAAATACTCCTTCTCAGATATTGTTGCTGAAGACGTGGTGATGAAGCAGCTTATAGCAAAGGCCATCAAATATGCCCAGGTGGAAGGTAATGTTCTTCTAACCGGAGAAACTGGAACTGGAAAGGAATTGTTTGTCCAATCCATGCATAACGCCAGTCCTAGGCGCGATAAGCCCTTTGTGGCCGTTAACTGTGCGGCCCTCTCAGAGCAGTTATTGGAGTCTGAGCTCTTCGGGTACACCGACGGCGCCTTCACGGGAGCTGCAAAGGGCGGAAAGACAGGACTATTTGAACTTGCTCAGGGTGGAACCATATTTCTCGATGAAATCGGGGAGCTTCCTATCAGGTTCCAGGCGAAGCTCTTGAGAGTCATACAGGAAAAAGAGATCAGAAAGATAGGAGGCGACGAGTATATTCCTGTTGACGTAAGAATAATGAGCGCCACCAACCAAAATATTCCGGACCTAATAGACAAAGGACTCTTCAGAAGAGACCTGTACTATAGAATTAACCTTCTGGCCATTCACATTCCGCCATTAAGGGAAAGAAAAGATGATATTCCTCTCATATTTAAGCGCTTTGTGGAGAAGAAGAGCAAGGCACTTAATATCGTGGAGCCAATGGTGGAGAAAGAAGCCGCAGAGGCTTTGAAGAAGTTCCCCTGGCCGGGAAATATCAGGGAACTGAGGAATGTGGCTGAAAGGGCCGTGATATTTAGTCTCTCCAAAAACATCACCCTTAACACTATCAAAGAGATAGATTTGGATGGTGAAGAAAAGTTTGATGAAGAATTGATACAAGAGGAAAAGATCAAGACTCCGGAAGAGTTATACAGGGAATATCTCCAGTCTGGAATGAAGCTTGCTGACTTTGCCCACGCCAATGGCATCTCCAGGACAACTCTATGGAGAAAGTTTAAAACTCTGGATGAAATGAAGAATTGAAACATAAAACGGTTTAATAATGTTTCATCTTTTCACAATAAATGATTCATGAAACATTATGAAACACTAATTGAAACATAATTTGAAACAAACCTAAGTTTCTTTGAATTAGTTGATTATTTTGCTATCGATTTTGCAAATAGCGAGTTTAAAAGAAATTAACAAGAAAAATTGTATACAATTTAAAAATTGGCATGGTTATTTCATGTATGTAAATGCAAAAGGAGAAATGTCATGTACAAACCAATTGTTGCAATACTACTTGGAGATGGTGCTGGAGTCGGTCCGGAGATCGTAGCTGACCTCATTGGAAGAAGATTCTTCGACACCCTTTGTCGTCCTATCATCATCGGCGACAAGAGAATTTTGGATCGCGCTCTTGGCTATAAGAATGTCAACGCTAGCGTAAAGGTTGTTGATAGTGTTGAAGATGCTGTTTGGGGAGATGGTGAAGACTATCCAATGTTGGATAGAAAGAACCTGGACCCAAAAGATGCTCCACTAGGACAGCTTACAGTTGAGTGTGGAAAAGCAAACCTCGATATGCTTACTTATGCTGTTGAACTCTACAAAGAAAAGAAGATTGAAGGATTCTGCTTCGGACCACTTAACAAGGCTGGAATGAAGAAGGCTGGCTGCCCATTTGAATCCGAGCACCATCTTCTGGCTCATGAATTTAACCACACAGCTCCATTCGGAGAGATCAATGTTGTTGGCGAACTTTGGACAACAAGAACAACAAGCCACATTCCAATCAAGGAAGTTGCTGATGCTCTTTCCGTAGAGAAGATTTTGAGAGCTATCACACTTGCTGATGTTTCTCTCAGGAACAGCGGTATCAAGGAGCCACGTCTTGCTCTCTGTGCCCTCAACCCACATGCAGGTGAGAACGGACTTTGTGGAAGAGAAGAGATTGATATCATCACTCCAGCCATCGAAGAGGCTAAGAAGAGAGGAATCAACGCTTCCGGTCCATATCCATCAGACATTACATTCATCAAGGCTTTCCGTGGTGACTTTGATGCAGTCGTCACTATGTATCACGACCAGGGACAGATTGCCCTCAAGCTCAAAGGCTTCGATCAGGGAATCACAATTGCCGGTGGTCTTCCATGCCCAATCGTCACTTGTGCCCATGGAACAGCTTATGACATCGCAGGAAAGGGTATTGTCAAGACAAGTGCTTTCGAGAACGCCGTGAAGATGTGTTCAAGAATGGCAAGACATCTTAAGGGAGAAGACTAAGATGAAAATCGACGACAAGAAAACCGTCAAAATCCCAAGTAAGATCTTAGTTCCACTTATAACAATGGGAATTGGAATCTTGTTTGCTGTGATTTCATTTGGTCAGTATGGTTTTTGGGACAGCACAGCCATGAAACCAACCAAAGGCTTCTTCCCTGGAATCATATCAGTAGGTTTGATAGCTCTCTCTGTCCTGGCTTTCATTAATGGTCTCAAGAGCCCAAATGCAGAGTTCAGATTGATCAACTGGTATGTTCCTGCAGCTGTTCTTCTCATAATCGGAGCCACATACATCATCGGAATGATTCCATCTCTTCTGATCTTTGTATTCCTCTGGCTGAAGATATATGAAAAACAGAGTTGGACTACAACACTTATTGCTTTGGCAATCGTTGCATTTATCGTAATCGGCTGTTTCAGAATCTGGCTGGACATTCAGTTCCCGATCGGATTCATCGTCGAGTTGATCTTCGGATGATAGGAGTAGAATAGTATGGAAAATTTCGCACTTCTTTTTCATGGTTTCCAGGTAGTATTCACACTCCAGAACATCGGAGCTTGTCTCTTGGGAGCACTCTTGGGCTTGATCGTAGGTGCTATGCCTGGTATCGGAAGCCTTGCAGGAGTCGCTTTGCTTCTCCCTCTCACATATAAGTTCAATCCAACTACAGCAATCGTACTTTTGGGAGCTCTCTATTATTCAAATATGTATGGCGGATCATTCTCAGCCATCCTCTTGAATATTCCTGGAGACAGCCCTGCTGTCATGACAGCCCTCGATGGTTACCCAATGGCTACTGTAAAAAAGAGACCTGGTCAGGCTCTCTTTACAGCAAACCTTGCTTCATGTATCGGTGGAACCATCGGTATGTTGATCCTTGCTTTCTTGGGCCCAGCTCTTGCAGATGCAGGACTTCATTTCGGACCAGCCGAAATGACAATCCTCCTTCTTGTGGCCATGACAAGTATCGGTTGGCTTGTGGGATCTAACCCTACAAACGGTGTTGTCCTTACTCTCCTTGGTATCCTTGTTGCTTCCATCGGTATGGACTTGCAGTCAGGTTCCCCTAGATTCAGTTTCGGCAACGTATACCTTCTTGGTGGAGTAAAGTTCATCCCATTCGTCATCGGAACCGTTGGTTTTGCCCAGGTCATGAAGTTGATGGATGAAAAGGATGAGAAGGCCAAAGAGAGTGGCATTACAGAACGTCTTACAATCCGTGGAAGTATGTTGGGCCTTCATGATGTAAAGAGAATCTTGCCTCCAGCAATCAGATCAGGTGTTCTCGGAACATTCGTAGGTGTTCTTCCTGGAGCAGGTGCAACAACAGGTGCATTTCTTGGTTACGCAGTACAGAGAGCATTTAAGAATGAAGAGCCTCTTGGAACTGGAGCTATGGAAGGTATCGCAGCATGTGAGGCAGCAAACAACGCTGCAGCTGCAGGATCATTTGCGCCACTTTTGGCTCTCGGTATCCCAGGAAGCGGAACAGGCGCTGTTCTTCTTGGTGGTCTCATGATGTGGGGGCTCAACCCTGGTCCACTCTTGTTCCAGAACGAACCAGACTTTGCTTGGGGTCTCATTGCCTCCCTCTTCATTGCAAACATCTTCGCACTTTTGATTGCCCTTGGTGTAATCCCAATGCTCTTGAAGATACTTGCAGTACCAGTGAAGGTCTTGATTCCTATCATCACAGTCGTATGTATCGTCGGATCTTACTCAGATACTTATTCCTTCTACGGAGTAATCATCATGCTTGTCAGTGGAGTCTGCGGATATCTATTTGAAAAGAGCGGATACTCGACGGCACCGATGCTACTCTCGTTCGTACTTGCACCGCTTTTGGAAGATAACATGAGAAAGGCATTCGTCATCTCTGGCGGAAGCACATCAAAAGTCTTCTTTAACTCTGCTATCTCAACAGTCCTTACTATTGTCTTCTGTGTTCTTATCCTTACTCCAGTTGTCCGCGCAATACTGAAGAAGACAGGAATACTTAAAGACAAGAAAACAAAATAAAAAAACAAAAAAGGAGAATAAAAGATGAAAAAGTTCGCAGCTATCGTACTTGCAGCACTCGTTGCAGTTGCACTTTTCGCAAACGGTTCCACAGAGGAAGCTTCTAGTGGATTCACACCTACCAAGGACGTATCATGGGTCTGCACAAGTAAGCCAGGCGGAGGAAGTGATATCTTCACAACTCAGATCAAAGACGCTATGAAGGCTAACGGAATCACAAACGCCAACATCGTCACTGACTACATTACAGACGGAAGCGGTGAAGTCGGAAGACTCCAGGTTGCTACAATGAACAAGGCAAAGGCTGACTACACTCTCTTGACTTTCAACAGCGGTGACCTTATGCCAATGGTCAAGAATACAGACAACAGAGTCGAGAACTTCAGACCTCTCGCCATCATGGCTGTAGACAAGCAGCTCCTCTTTATCGGTGAGCAGTCAAAGTACTCATCATGGCAGGAAGTCATGGATGCTCTCAAGGCTGGACAGAAGATCGTCATCGCAGGAAGTAAGGGCGACGACATCGAGACATACAACAAGCTCATCGCTGAACTTGGTGTCTCCGAAGCACAGCTTTCCTACATTGCTAACGATGCTACATCTGGAGCTATTACATCTCTCCTCGGTGGCCACGTTGACCTCTGTATGTCAAAGCCAGCAGCTGCTAGTCAGTATGTTGAAGCAGGAAAGATGAAGCCAATCCTTGCTCTCAGCAACAATCGCTTCTCTTCTGAGCTCCTCAAAGATGCTCCTACACTCTCTGAATTCGGTTACAACAACGTTGAAGTTCCTGTATGGAGAGGCGTAAGCGCACCTAAGGCTATGTCAGATGAAGCATATGCATTCTGGGCAGATTGTCTCAAGAAAGCTAGCGAAACAGCTGAATTCAAGGCTTATCTCTCAAAGAACGGTCTTGAGCCAATGTACCTCTTCGGTGCTGAAGCAGAAGCTTATATGTTGGATTATCAGAAGACATATCTCGCTTCCATCGGCAAGTAAGATATATTAAGCTTATAAGGGGGGTGGTCTGCCCCCCATTGACTTAGGAGTAAATGATGAAAAAGATTACTTTGATCCATACTGTAAAGAGCATATACAATTCATTCCCATCTCTCTTGGAAGAGGCTTTTGGTGAAAAAATCAAAATGACAAATATTGTGGATGAGATTCTGATCTCCAATACTCTTGAAAAGGGTGAGTTCACTTCTTGGAACAAGAAAAGGTTATTGGATGATATGCGCGTTGCAGAGGAAGAGGATAGTGACCTTTTGGTGGTGACCTGTTCATCACTTACCCCATATGTCCTTGATATGGCGAAAGAAATAAAGAAACCTGTTGTCACCATTGACAGCGCTATGTGCAGAAAGGCTGCAGAGACAGGAGAAAGCATCCTGGTCTTGGCAACTGCCGCCACTACTGTCGGGCCTACAGTGGACAGAATAAACATGGAACTTGATAGGTTGGGAAAGAAGGCAAAGGTTGTTTCTTCCCTCAGAACTGATGCCATGGATGCTTTGAAGAGCGGAGACGTGGAAAACCATGATAGAATACTCTCCGAAGAATCTTTAAAGTATAAGGGAGCTGACGTTGTGGTGTTGGCTCAGGCAAGTATGGCAAGTGCAAAAGAAGGTGTCGAGAGAGAAGGGGATTGGACAGTACTGACTTCACCTGAAAGTTGCATTGAAGAAGTGAAGGAGTTCTATGGAAAGAATTGAAAATCTACCTCGTGTTGCGTTTGGAACTTGGTCAATAGGTGGTGGTGACAGCTGGGGAAAGAATGATGAGCGTGAATCCCTTTCTGCTCTTTCTGCGGCAATTGATCTGGGCTTTACATATTTCGATACTGCTCCGGCTTATGGTAACGGGCTGTCTGAAAGGTTGCTTGGAGAAGTGATCAAGTCACGTCGTGACAAAGTCTTTGTTGCAACAAAGTGTGGCCTGGAGTGGGGTGAAAGCGGTTCTATCCTTCATAAAGAAAGGGATGGAGTGAAGGTCTGGAGAAACCTAAAACCTGACGCCATCAAAAGGCAGGTCGAAGGCTCATTGAAGCGTCTTGACACCGATTATATAGATGTCCTCCTTACCCATTGGCAGTGCCCTGTGGACCCATTGGAAGAGTCCATAAGAGCCATGGAGGACCTAAGAAAAGAAGGAAAGATCAGGGCTTGGGGTAGCTGCAATAATACTCCCGAGAGCCTCGTGGGATACTTCGAGAATGGACAGAAGCCAATTCTCTTCCAGGAAAGATGGAGCCTCTTGGAGACAGCGAACGAAAACATACTCAAAGTTGCGGAAGAAAAAGGCGTAATTTTCCAGGCTTATTCTTCCATGGAAAGAGGCCTTCTCACAGGAAAGATTAAGCCCGAGGACGAGATAAGCGGATCAGCAAAGAAGGGTGACAAGTGGTTCAGGAAAAAGAATATCGTCAGGGTAAACGAAGCTCTTGCGCCACTCTTGGGTATTGCAGAGAAAAACAATGTTCCTTTGCAGGTTCTTCTTTCTTCCTATGCGCTTTCCCTCTCTCCTTCTTTCTCTCTGGTGTTAGGGGCAAGAAGAATAGAACAGGTTGTGGAGAATAGAAGTGTCCTCACGTTTGCTCTCTCAGAAGAAGACAAAAATGAAATAACAAGACTCTGGAAACAACCAAAGGCGGTGGAATAAATGATAAGGCGTAGTGTTGTATTGTCTGCATTGGTAAAGGGAACATCTACAGATCCTTTTATTCTTTCAGACTCTCTCTCTATTCTTGAAAAGACTAAGATCGATACCATAGAACTCCACTTTCCCTTTGAAAAGACAAAGGAAATGAAGAGTGTAATAAATGACCATGGAATCAAGAATATAGTGTATCCAATTGCAGGCGTACAAAAGATGGAAGGCTTTAGTCTCTGTGATCTCAATGAGAAGAACAGAATGAATGCCGTTTTTCTTCTTCTAAGATCCTTTGAAACTGCAGCAGAAGTAGGAGCGGAAAAAGTCTTGATCACCACTGGTCGCGACACTGATGAGGCTGATAGACCAAGAGCTCTAGAACAGTTTATGAAGAGTATGGAGCGTCTTCTTCCTGTTGCTGAAGGATTTGATGTTGTATTGGAGACTGGTGATAGAGTTGTGGATGCTCGCCAGCTTTTGGGACCAACGGACTATAGCATGCAGGTGGCTGACGAAATTAGAAAGAGTTATAAAAACTTTTATTTGACCCTTGATACAAGCCACATTGCCCAGCTTGGGGAGAATGTAGAGGAATCCTTGGATAAAGCACTTTATCTGTCAAATCATGTGCATCTTGCTTCCTGTATACTGACTCCTGGACATGTATTATATGGAGATAAGCATCCTTTCTTTTCTCATCCCGATGGTGTTCTTTCAGATGAGAGATTAAAATGTATCTTTAATAGTGTGGAGAAGAGAGCAAAAGAAGAAAACAGGGAAATACTTGTCGGTCATGAAGTCATTGACCGAAGTGGAGAGAGGCTTGGTGGTTTAAATAAGGCAATAAAAGAATCACCTTGGTTTTTCTGCAATTAACACTTTTTCCAGCCTTGGGGAATTACTCTTCAAGGCTTTTTTTTAATTATTTGTTGATTAATCAAAAAATGAGCTATTATAAATAGAATGATCCTTATTAATTTTTACAAATACTTTTAAATTAAGGATTTACTTTTTTATATGGACTTTTTTTCTTTTTTGTTGTATTTTATTTTTGGTGATGAGAAGTCGTCACCGGCGAATCATGTATAATTGAGTTTTGCCTAGAAAGATTCCGAGGGGCAGATCCTCTAGGTCGATTAGAAAAAAGTATGAATCCTAACGCCTATGCCTCCCTGAGACGTCTCGTATGAGATGTCTTACTCTCCATTAAAAAAGGAGGGGGTAGGCTCTATGTCAAAAAACAACCAACCCTCGGTGTCTACTTATTATGGTGGACAGACAGTGTCTATTGTGGGCAAAGGTAAAAAGAGTAAACCTAAGATCCACAATAATCTGATTAAGGAATATTTCAGAATTAATGAGATATTCGCAGATTTCATTTCAGGATTTTTCAATAGTGACATCGATTCTGATATGATCATTGAATCTGATACTACTATTGAAATGAATGACGTCATAGTAGAAGGTAACACACGAATCTGTATTACAAAAGAACTTATTCGTGACGTAGCAAAGAAAGTCTCCGATAAAAATGGCAACCAGTGTCTGATATGTATTGAAGATCAAAGTAGGTATGATAAGAATATGCCTGTAAGAGTTGCAATGTATGACTCATTGACGTTGAATTCTTTAATTAAAAAAAAGTATATTCCTACAGTTACTGTTGCTTGTAATTGGGATAAAAGGAAGCTTCCTAATCCGATGTTTCTTTCATCGATTGGTAACTCACCTTATTTAAACCAATTTGGAGCTTCTATGCTGCAACTTGCTCTTGCTGTATTCAACGTTGTGGAATACATTGAT
>JALFYG010000100.1 GCA_022784805.1 Spirochaetales bacterium | reverse complement strand
AGAAATTCTCAATACCGGAGGAAAAGATGAAGGAAATGCTGGATGAATTCCTCAGCGCCCTTCCTTCAGACATAAAGAGGTTCTTGATCCAAGAAAAGAAGACTAATAAGGTGGCTTAAACAACTGCGAAGTTTGAGTTATTATAGAGATAAAAGAAGTATTCAAAGAAATTCCATTTGGCATAGAGCATACTCTTAAAGTTTTGAAAAATGCAGAAGATATAATGAAAGGAGAAAATATCGGAGAGGAAGAAAAAGAATTCATCAGTATTACTGCTATACTACATGATATTGGTGCGGTTGAAGCACAAAAAAAGCGTATATCACAAAATTCCAATTCAATTTAAGCGAGAAATCACCTTTTTCCAGTTTTTGCTCCACTTGAGATATATAGCCAATGACTCTCTTTCTTGCTTCAACAATCTGACACCTCTCTACACAATCATTATTGAAGAATTATCCGCTACGAAATCTTTTAGAGCATCTTTATATCAGATTTACATTCAAGTTTTGATGTTCTATCTGTATGCAATGGACTACAATAACGAAAGGAAACAAAGAAAGGTGGAGCGATATTGTGTATAAGAATCTATTAAAGAAAAACATGGACTATAAACGAAGAATTCTTGCGTGTCTTATCGTTCTTTGTATTTTGTTTATCTCTGGGTGTACCCATATTAATGCATCAATAGAAAGTGAGCCATTACCAACAGTAAGCATAGATTCCATCTATGCTGAGGAATCTAACTGGGCTTATCTAGGGATGGGAGAGGATAAGAAGGCTGACTTGTTTCTTGTATGCCCGACTGTAGATATGGGAAAGAGCGGCAACTATAACATGGCCCTGGATGATGAGAATACAAAAGCTAAGTTTCTCGGAGCATTAAATATGGAGCGGGGCATCTATGAAAATGACACAAGGCTTTATGCGCCATACTATAGACAGGTTACGTTCCCCACTTATTTTTTGGATGCTGAAGTATCTAAAGAATACTACGAAATAGCATACGCTGATGTGCGGGATGCCTTTCTCTATTATATGGAGCACTACAATAATGATAGGCCTCTTGTTCTTGCAGGCTTCTCTCAGGGCTCCGATATGGTTCTGAGACTAATGAAAGACTCATCCGTCAGTTCTCTTCTTAGTGACAAACTTGTTGCCGCCTACTGTATCGGATGGCGTATAACAGAAGAAGACTTGGAAACTTATCCAGAGTTGAAGATGGCGGAAGGGGAGAATGATATTGGTGTCATCGTTTCTTTCAATACAGAAGCAGTAGGAGTAGAGGAGTCTATTGTGCTACCTAAGGGCACATACACTTATGGTATCAACCCTCTCAATTGGAAGACTGACAGTACCGTTGCAGATAAATCCTTGAATCTCGGAGCATGTTTTACTGACTATAGCGGTGACATAAAAGAGGAGACGCCAGGACTTACTGGTGCTTATCTTGATCCAGAACGAGGCTCTCTCATTGCCGTTGATATCCTTCCTTCTGATTACTCTAACTCCCTTTTCCCAGAGGGTGTGTACCACCTCTATGATTATCAGTTCTTCTATAGAAATCTTCAGGAGAATGTCCATAAGAGGGTGGAATCCTTTTGTGGCAAATAAAACAAGGTGAAAAAAATGGGAAAGAATAAAAGTGTAGTTGCAGTTACATATGCATTGTTGGCAGCTGTATTCTATGCCATCAATACGCCTTTTTCCAAGGTATTACTTAATGTAGTACCTCCTACATTTATGGCGTCTTTCCTATATTTAGGTGCCGGTTTGGGTGTCGGAATAATGTATCTCTTCCACTTTAAAAAGGAAGAGAAGACAGAAAGGCTAAATAGGTTAGATTTGCCTTATACAATTGGCATGATAGTCCTGGATATCCTTGCCCCCATATTTCTGATGCTTGGAATAAGCATTGGATCCGCTTCCAATGCTTCCTTACTTGGTAATTTTGAGATTGTCGCCACAACAGTCATAGCTCTCTTAATTTTCAAGGAAAAGGTATCTAAGGAGTTATGGACTGCAATAGCATTCATTACTCTTTCTAGTATTATCTTATCCTTTGAAGGAAGCGGAAGTTTCCAATTCTCTTTGGGCTCCTTATTTGTCATCTTGGCGACAACATGTTGGGGATTAGAGAATAACTGTACAAGAAAGATATCAAATAAGAGTTCTTATGAGATTGTGGTGATAAAAGGACTATGTTCTGGCGCAGGCTCTTTCCTGATTGCATTTATAAAAGGCGAGCACGTTCCAGATATAAAATATGTATTTCTTGCCATGTTATTAGGCTTTGTAGCATATGGCTTAAGTATTTTCCTCTATGTCAGGGCCCAAAGAGATCTAGGAGCAGCCAAGACAAGTGCATACTATGCAGTGGCTCCTTTTGTCGGGGCATCTCTGGCATTCATCATAAATGGAGAGAGCCTTACCTGGATGTATTTTGTTGCCTTGATATTCATGGTGACAGGAAGTTCCTTCGTTGTTTACGATACAATGGTCAGACACCATATCCATAGGCATGTGCATACTATTGTCCATACCCATGATGGTTATACCCATACACATGTAATTACCCATGAGCATCAGCATAATCATTTTGCCCAGACAGAAGAGCATAAACATAATCATAAAGACTACATAAATAGCGAAGAGCATAAACTGGCTCACCAAAAGAATAGTTAAAAAGATATCCGGAGCAAGTATAAACACGCTCCGGATCCTAGAAACAATCTAATATTTATGCTTGAAGAAGTTCAAATAAATAGCCCTTATATTACCAGAAAGGCCATTCGACAATTGGTGGTCTAATAGAGCCGCCACTGACCGCATCAAGCTGATCATCTGAGAGTTCTCCATCTCCCGTTTTTTGCCATGGCTTTTACTCCATCCAATGTGACATTAAAGCCTGAGTTTAAAAGTACCTCAAGTACCCCCCCTGGTGTCTGAGCTTCTTTTAGAGAAGCAGAAAAACTTCGTCTTCACAAACTTTTTTCTTAATCTGTTCTAAGATTTCCATCGTTTTCCCCAAATAATTCAGTATTAGATTGCCTTGTCATTACCAGAATGGCCACTGAATATCAGGTGGATTTAATATAAAACCTGCACTGACTGCATCCAGCTGATCATCTGAAAGCTCTCCGTCTTCCGTTTTTGCCATAGCTTTTACTTCATCAAATGTGACTTCAAAGCCTGAAGAAAGAAGAGCTTTCAAAACATCTTCTGGTGTCTTTGCTTCTTTCAATGAAGCAGAAAAAGCTTCGTCTTCGCGAACTTTCTTCTTGATCTCTTCTAAGATTTCCATTGTTTTCCTCTTGCGTTTATTGATTTCGTAAATGACGAAAAGTTTAAAGTAATTCTTCTGAATCGAATGGATACTATGAAAAATGCACCAGGCTTTTTAGGCTGGGTGCATTCTCTTCAAGTATATTCTCTCGATTAATAGTTCTCGGCTCTTACTTCAAAATAAGACTGAGGATGCTTACAGATAGGGCAGACTTCTGGAGCCTTTGTTCCCACTACGATATGTCCACAGTTGCGGCATTCCCAGATAGTTACGCCACTCTTTTCAAAGACTCTCATAGCTTCTACGTTGCTCAAAAGCTTGCGGTAGCGCTCTTCATGCATCTTCTCAATTGCTCCGACACCACGGAACTGCTCAGCCAAGTCGTGGAAACCTTCTTCATCTGCCTCCCTTGCCATGCGTTCATACATATCTGTCCATTCAGCGTTTTCGCCTTCAGCAGCATGCAACAGGTTCTCTGCAGTGTCACCAATCTCTCCAAGAGCCTTAAACCAGAGCTTTGCATGTTCCATTTCATTCTGTGCTGTATGCAGGAAGAGAGCTGCTATCTGTTCATAGCCAGCTTTCTTGGCTACCGATGCAAAGTATGTATACTTATTGCGTGCCTGTGATTCTCCTGCAAATGCTTCCCAGAGGTTCTTCTCTGTCTTTGTTCCTGCAAAAGGATTCTTTGCTGGTGCTGCTTCTTCGATCTTTACAAACTTCTCAGCTGGCTGCTTACAGACAGGGCACTTAAAATCTGGTGTCATAGGACCTTCGTGAATATAACCACAGACTGAACATTTCCATTTTTCCATTTTTGTTTCCTCCGATTTCTCATTAAATTTAATAGACTTAAGTAGTGTGTTTACGACATCCAGAGGGATGTCAGGATAGTTTTTGATGCTTTCAAGGAAAGCCTTTGTGTTGCCACTCTGAGGAAGCATGAATCCAGCTTCTCGAATAAGGTCTTCAGCCATCAAGCGGGAAGATTTCTCCACAGCGACGCTCAAAGCATCAGGAAGCTGAGAAGCAATATTCTCTGCTTCTGCCTTGCTTTGGACTAAAGCTCTCAGAGCTTCGACGACTTTCTCTTCTTTCTTCTGCTGAGGTGGCATTTCCACTGGGACCATTGAGATAGCAGATGAAGGGCAGGCCTCAAAACAAGCCTCACATCCAATACACTTTTCAGGGTCGATAATGCTGTTCTCTGTATCAGTTGCTCCTGTAGGGCAGACATAGAGACAAAGACAATCTTTAGTACATAAGCGAAGATTTCTTACTGCTATTTTATCAGCCATAATTATGCCCTCCCTTCCACTTTTTCAAACTTCCAACTAGGAACCTTACATACAGGGCAAAGCTCCGGAGCCTTGTCTCCCAGGTATACAAAACCACAGACAGTGCAGACCCATACTCCGGTGTTTTCAAGCATCTTCTCTCCCTCTTTTTCATAACGGGTAAGCAAAGACTGAAGCATTCTTGTCACCTTTTCACTCCATACTTGGCATCTCAGGCCACCTCTGTCTGGCTTTTCACCAGCTGTCTTGTTTCCATAGGGGTATCCTACAGAGAGATCTTTCTCAATCAATGCTAAGAGCTTTGCAGTACTGGCTCCTTCCACTGGCTTAGCCTTGCTCCTGAAAAACTCGGAGAGTTTCCTAAACTCTTCCGCCTCCTTAGATAGATACTGTTTCTCACAACCCCTCGCAAGATTTGAGCAGATAATGCTCATTTCCATTGGTGAGAGTTCTTTCTCTACATGGGGCTTTTCAATGTCTTTTGTTTCTGTTCTTTTTTCTTCCTGGGGCTTAAAAGCATCTTTACCTGCTCCACAGAGAGGACACTTCCAATCAGGGGGTAGATCTTCCCACTTGCCACCGGAAGCTTCATCGTAGACATAGCCACAAATGCTGCAAACATATTTCTTCATAAGTTCTACTGCCTCCTTTCTACATTGTTATATAATCAAGTCGTTACTTCTGTGACTTAATCACCCTTGTCTGAACACTTAGAAGCGCATGAGTTACACTCGTCGCCTTTATGGTGGCTACATTTGATATCAGGATCATAATCAAGTGTGCCATTTAATAAAGCTGCCACAACTTCATCTGCGTTTCCTTTTACGCCACCATAAAGCTTGATGCCTTCTTCTTTCAAAACCATCTTGGCACCCTCTCCAATGCCTCCACATATGACAGCGTCAACTTTCAAACCCTTGAGAAAGCCTCCAAGTGCACCATGGCCACTACAGGAAGAATCTAGTGTTTCTGATGAGATGATCTTATCGTTCTTTACATCGTAGATCTTGAACTCTTCTGTGTGTCCGAAGTGTTGGTAGATTTCTCCCTTCTCATAAGCTACTGCTACTCTCAATACATTCTCTTTTTTAGGTAGTTCCGGTATTTTGGTATTCTTTTGCTGGAAGCTTTTTCTGCATCCGTAGGCTTTGCAGTTTCCATCGCAGAGTGCATAGTCGCCACCTTCAATTCCGAGGGGGAGGCCCTCCACCAGAGCATCTGCTATCTTTTTTCGGGCATTTGCATAAATCTGCTGAACTGTAGTCCTGGCAATAGACATATACTTTCCACACTCTTCTTGGGAAAAGCCCTCACGGTCAATAAGACGAATGGTTTCATACTCATCCACATTGATGACTATAGGAGTATGTTCTTCTCTACCATGCAAGGGTTCAAAACCATCATTATCTGGGAGACGACAAACCTTTCTGCTTTTTCTCGGTCTTGGCATAGATTCCCCTTGTGTTGTTTATGACATATGTCATTTAAAATATTGTACAGCGCATTGGTGTAGAGTTTAAGGAATAATTGACATATGCCATAAATTATTTTTTACTATGGTTATCAAGGAGAATCCACATGGAGTTTTCATCCTGTTTCCCGATTTGGAATAAGTTGACACCTAATGAACAGAAGGTCTTGATGGAGAGCGCTGTCCTGAAAGAAGTGAAGAAGGGTACTGTCATCTATAATGGAAATAAGGAGTGCTCCGGTCTCTTGGTTGGAAGTGGGCAGCTTCGTGCCTTCATTATTTCAGAAGAGGGAAGGGAGATAAGTCTCTATCGTCTCTTTGATCGTGACATCTGCCTCTTTTCTGCTTCCTGCATGATTAAAAGTATTGAATTTGAAGTCACAGTGGAAGCAGAGAAAGATACAACCTTATGGATTATTCCTGCAGGTGTTTATCGAAATATGATGAAAGAGTCCGTGGTATTGGCTAACTATACCAACGAGATAATGGCTACTCGTTTTTCTGAAGTAATGTGGCTTATGGAGCAGATCATGTGGAAAAGCTTTG
>JALFYG010000098.1 GCA_022784805.1 Spirochaetales bacterium | reverse complement strand
TCCTACTGTTGTAATTACTCTCTTGACATCTGTTTTGCCAAAGAGAGAGAGAATCTTTACAGCCTCTTCGCTGATAGCCTCCATACTTCTCAAAAGAGGAGTCTTCTTGTCCAAGACTTCTCCTGAGTATGAACAGAAAGCTGTTGGGATACAAAGTGTATCTTCCTTTATAAATGCGTAGCTTGTTGGATCCCAAGCTGTGTATCCACGAGCTTCAAAGGTAGCTCTGAGTCCACCTGAAGGGAAAGAAGAAGCATCAGGTTCACCCTTGATCAGTTCCTTTCCGCTGAAGTCCATGATAACCTTTCCACCCTCCAGTGGTGTAATAAAAGCATCATGCTTCTCAGCTGTCATACCTGTCAGAGGCTGGAACCAGTGGGTAAAATGTGTTGCACCCTTCTCTATTGCCCAATTCTTCATTGCGTTTGCAACACTATTTGCAACATTAAGATCCAGGTCTTTACCCTCTCTTATTGTCTCTTTCAGAGCTTTATATACATCTTTTGGTAATCTTTCCCTCATGGCCTCATCATTAAAGACCATGGATCCGAAATATGATGCAACAGTTTCCATTCATCGCCTCCATCACACGTTGCACTTCTTATTACAGAAAAGAAAAATGATGTCAACAGAAAACGAGCCTATCTTAAGGTTCTCTTTGCTATTTGTTTTCTAATAAACAAAAGAATGAATGAGAAAATCAATAAAAGAACAGAAACCCAAACGCTTATTCCTTGTCCAAGGAAGACTCCTCTTACTGTGTCTCCCCTAAACTGCTCTGTTATGATTCTTATGACCGAATATGACATCAAGTATATCTCAAAGGAGTACTTTCCTTCCTTGAGTCTATATATAAGAAGGAAGACAAAGAGAAGGAATAGAAGCCCCGCTTCCAAAAGCTGCACAGGAAAACAAGGAGTATCAGAAAAGGAATAAACAACAGCCAAGGGACCGGTATAGGGAATGCCATAACAGCACCCTGAAAGAAAGCAGCCTATTCTCCCTATCCCATGCATAAGAGGAATGACGAAGGCTATGTTCTCCAAGAAAAGAAAGTAATTCTTTTTATGCATAAAAGAGACTATTAAAAGAGATAACAAGGCTCCTATGAGTCCTCCATAGAACACAAAGCCTAAGTTAAGAAAAGCACCAATCTCCTCTAAGCTAGATAGCACTCTCACCCAATCGATGATATCAAAGGAGAGTGCAATATACATTATCTTGGCCCCGATTATAGCCCCAAGAAGCATATATGCCTCTGTCAAAACTGTGTCTTCAAAGGAGATTCCCAACCTCTTCCTCAAAAAGAAGACAACTAGATTTGAGGCTATGAGAGCCAAAAGAAGCATTATGCCATAAGAAGAGACATGCATAGAGCGTGATCAATATAGAGCCATAAAGCACCCTACAGCCCCTGCGCACACAATAAAGAGCACGAGGCCCAGGCAGAGGGCAATGATCGAACACACCAGCCCAGCTGTTGCCATCCTTTCATTGACCAAGTCCCTTCTTCCCATAATGCCGAAAATAATTCCCAAGATTGCACATACCGTGCCTACAAGCCCTAGGTACCCTGAAGATAAAATAGATATACAAAGAGATACGATTCCCAAAACCAGTGAAGCGATTCCCATTTCATTTCTCCTATTTGATAGAAACTAATATGGTTTCCTCTCTTCTATCAGTCAAGGAAAAACACAGAATATTCAAAATACTTTCCCTCTCGTTATGAAACAGCACACAAATAACCGGATAAGACTCTCTTTAAGGCTCCCTTAAGTTAATACTTTCCTTTTTCCCTTTTATTCATGCCTCCACTCTTCGTTTCATCTAGAAAGAAGCTGAGGTTTTTCATTCGATGATTTACACATTTTTTGCTGAATGTGACGGGTTTCTTTTTCCATCAAAAAAATTCGAAATTTTTCTAAAAACCCTATCTTCTTCCATTGACAACCACCCTCTCTTTTTTTCATTATTTTCCCATATTTTTGGAATTTTATTATGAAAGGATCTGTGAGAAAGATTAGAAAATCCTCTTTGAGAGAGCATTTTTGCCCTCAGGAGGAGGCTCTCACACTCTCCGCACAAGAGACACCTATCCCGGGTGTCTCAATTTTTTTGGAGGATACTAATGGCTAAACACATCTTTGTTACAGGAGGAGTGGTCTCAGGACTGGGAAAAGGAATCACAGCGGCAAGTCTCGGAAGGCTCTTGAAGGCAAGAGGCTTTAAGGTGGCGTCACAGAAATTGGACCCTTATATGAACGTGGACCCAGGCACAATGTCACCATTGCAGCATGGTGAAGTATTTGTAACAGATGATGGTGCTGAGACAGACTTGGACCTTGGTCACTATGAAAGATTCATTGATGAGGATCTTTCCAAGTTCTCTAACCTTACCAGTGGAAAAGTATATTGGAACGTCCTTCAGAAAGAGAGAAATGGTGAATACCTTGGACGCACTGTCCAGATCATTCCTCACGTCACAGATGAAATAAAGAACTTCATCTACTCCTGTGGCAAGACCAGCGGGGCAGATATCGTCATCACAGAAATCGGCGGTACAACAGGCGACATCGAATCCCAGCCATTCTTGGAGGCTATCAGACAGATTGGGCACGAAGTGGGACCTCAGAATTGTCTGTTTATCCACGTGGTTCTTGTTCCATATCTATATGCCTCCGGAGAACATAAATCAAAACCAGCTCAGCACTCCGTAAAAGAGTTGATGAACACAGGTATCTTCCCAGATGTCATCGTCATGAGAAGCGATGAGCCAATCGAAGAATCAATCAAGGAGAAGATTTCCCTCTTCTGTAACGTTAAGAGAGAGTGTGTCATTGAAAACAAAACAGTTCCTGTTCTCTATGAAGCACCTTTGATGCTCCATGAAGAGGGACTGGATGAAGTTGCCGTAAAGATTCTTAACCTTCCTGAGAGACCTATAGACCTCTCAGAATGGACAGGTATGGTGGACAGAATCCACTCCTCAGAGAGAAAAGTCACCATTGCAATGGTCGGTAAGTACATGGAGCTCCATGACGCATACCTATCTGTAATGGAAGCCTTGAAGCACGCTTCATGGCAGGAAGGAGCCACTGTCACCATCAAATGGGTGGATAGTGAAACAGTAAACAAAGAAAGCGAAGAAGAAATCTTTGCTGACGTGGACGGCATCCTTGTTCCTGGCGGCTTTGGCTACAGAGGCGTAGAGGGAAAGATTGAAGCTGTAAGATGGGCCAGAGTCAACAATATCCCATTCTTGGGAATCTGCCTTGGAATGCAGGTGGCTGTAATTGAGTTTGCAAGAAACATCCTTGGAATGAAGAACGCCAACTCCTCCGAGTTCCTTCCTGATGGAAACGAAAGCGTCATAGACATCATGCCTGACCAGAGAGGCGTAAAGAAGGGTGGAACCATGAGACTTGGTGCATACCCATGTAAAACAAAGGAAGACTCATTGTTGAGAAAGCTTTATGGCTCAGATATGATCAGCGAGCGCCATAGACATAGATATGAGTTCAACAATGAATTCAGACCGCTCTTCGAGAAATCAGGAATGGTTCTCTCTGGAACCAGCCCAGACGACAGACTCGTCGAGGCAGTAGAGATTCCAGAGCATCCATTCTTTATTGCTGTCCAGTTCCATCCTGAGTTTAAATCAAGACCTCAGAGGCCTCACCCATGCTTCTCAGGCTTGATCAAAGCCAGCCTCGAGAGACGTGAGAAATAAGAAATTTGGGTGCTGCCCGATAAAGGCAACACCCTATTTTCATTGAGGTTTTCTCACCACTTTTCCTGACGATACTATGGCCTCCTCAGGGCACACCAATATGCATAGGTGGCATCCCACACACTTCTTTCCATCCAATATAGGCTTTCTGTCCTCCGTGAACTTAATGGCTTGATGTCCTCCATCCATACAGGAAATGACACAGCGTCCACATCCGATGCACTTCTCTCTCAAGAACTTCGGATAAACAATGATATCCCTCTCGACTTCCTCTACATCGACAACTTTCTTGATCATACCACCGACTATATCATCCATGGTGACGCCACGCTCTTTCATAAAGATCAATAATCCCTTCTTTAAGTCGTCGATGATTCTATAGCCGTATTGCATTACCGCAGTAGTGATCTGTATTGATTTTGCTCCCAAAAGAATGAAGGCAAGAGCGTCTTTCCATGTCTCGATTCCTCCCATGGCAGAGATGTGCTTACCGTCCACTGCCTTGTTTTGGGCAAGCTCCGAGATAAATCTCATGGCAATTGGTCTCACAGCATTACCTGAGAATCCTCCGACAGCCACCTTCCCGCTTCCTGGCTCTATTTCAATGATACTCTTTATGGTATTAATGGCGGCGATTCCATCTGCCCCACCCCTGATAGATGCCTCTGCTGCAGGGCTCATGACTCCTACATTAGGAGTAAGCTTTGAGAGTATCGGGAGATTAGTTCCTCTTCTTGCAGCCTTGGTAAAGAGCTCCACAACCTTAGGTGACTGTCCTATGTCGGAACCTGTTCCATCCTCCACCATATTGGGGCATGAGAAATTAAGCTCGATGGCATCTGCTCCAGCCTCCGTCACCTTTCGTGACAAATACTCCCACTCTTCCTCATCCCTTCCCATAATGGAAGCCAGGAGGAACTTACTAGGATAATTCTCTTTGAGGCGTCTGAAGATATCCAGGTTCTCTTCCAAAGAATGGTCAGAAAGCTGCTCGATGTTCTTAAAGCCTACTATGGAGCCAGTATCACCTTTGATGGCTGAGAACCTAGGAGATGCTTCATGTATATCCATCAAAGAGAGGGTCTTGAATGCTACTCCTGCCCACCCTGCATCGAAGGCTCTGGCGCACATATCATAGGTGCTGCCTACAACAGAAGAAGAGAGAAGGAATGGGTTCTCAATCTTTATTCCACATATATCACTTTCAAGGAGCTTATCGTCAGATAGATCCATCTCCGGAACCTGAACGCCCTTTACTTTCTCCATTACCCTCTTAACAGGAACGTTCTTGATACATGCCTTTTCACATGGAGCGGAGCAAGATGAGCAGTCATGGGTAAGCTGAAGCTTTGCTCCTTTTTCATCATCAAACCAAACGCTTCTAAGGATACTCCCCACGTCCATATATGGGCAGGCTTCAGAGCATGGCGCTGAAAGACACAAAACACAATCCACCACATCTTTTCTGTAAATACTCTTATTCATATTTCCCCCATTCTCTCTAAGGTTTGATGTGAAAATTATAACCCCAACCAAAAATAAGGAAAGAAAAACCATAAGGATTTTGGGAGGAAGGGAGCATGTAAAAATAATCCTGCTGGCTAACCATAACCATGCAGGATTTTTGATCGTGCTTTATTAATTACTGGAAAAGAGTCTACTCAAACTGCTGGATTGTCGGATTGGGATCAGTTCCCAACAATAGCCCTAATGATTCCTTTACAAACCTCATACAGCCTCTTTTTACATATCCATTTGCTGAATAATAACAATACCAAGTGTTCTCTCCGTCTTTATAGCGGACATCTACACTTGTTATATATCTGCTGGCCCAGCCTTCCTCCGCAGTCTTCTGTATGACTTTCTCTGTCTTCCAATCCAAG
>JALFYG010000239.1 GCA_022784805.1 Spirochaetales bacterium | reverse complement strand
TTTCTTAATACCGTTTTCCTGAGAGAGCGTTGTCTATGGCTTCCAATACAGCGCCTCCAAGAGCACGTGCCTTATCACTTACAGTAGTGTGGTCAGTCTCCTCACCACGTGGATCCACGTCAGCAATCTTAAAGTGCTCCGGAACAGTCAAGCCATCATGCAACAAGCCTCTGAGACGACCAGAAATCGTGGTTCTCTGGGGCTCATCCCCTACATAAGCCACAACGTCGCCTTCTTCTACGATATCGCCTATCTCTTTTGCGCCTTTGAACACTCCGCTCTGGGAAGAGTGAATCACTCTCTCCTTGCCCTTACCTCCGATAAGCCCTGGAGTTCCTGTATTCTCCATAGCCCTTCCTTCATATATTAGGCGTCCGAGTTTATGTCCACGCATAGTCTCAATGACAACGTCAGCATCCATGCCTGCAGTAAAACCTGGTCCCAAAGCAACCACAAATGGTGCCATTCCAACTCTTGTTCCAAGGTTTCTCTTTGCAATGATGGCGTCCACAACTATTCCAGGCTTCAAAGTCTCAATAGCTTCACCTTTTGGATCCACCAGAAGTGGAACAGAACCTGTCTTCAGAATATCCAAAGCTTCATCTGTGTCCTTTGCCAGCCTGCACTCTACGCCTTCGACTACTTTCGTCCCCTCATAAACTACATCGGCAAAAGAAACAGTGCGCCTGATGACAGTAGGATTTGGAATCTCTAATGCTATGCAGTCATAGCCAGCGTTATGGAGGCGGATGATAGTGCCTGTTGCAAGGTCCCCTGCTCCCCTTACGATTACAAGCCTTCTTCTCCACTCAGAGTGGGAGCGAAGGGACCTATGATTAAAGCGGGCCAGAACTTCGCTCGCTGAGGAGAGAGCTATCTCCTCAGGAGTCTCTTCTCCCAAATCTATCCCCATTGGGCTATAGACTCTCTCATCATTACTCCAAACCCTCTTCTTTGATGACAATAGCCCTATATAGAAGACCCTGCTATCCAAGGCAAAGGGCAAGATATCCTTGTTAATCTCAGGGACAGTGGAAATAAGGGCGGTATTGTCATCAAGAGTTGCTATTTCCAGTCCCGTTTTGTAATCAGCGACAATACGCTCAGCGCATGGGAAGGCATCATCTGTAATAAGCTCTTTTCTCGGGTCAATGACAGTTACATACCACTTCAAGGAATAAAAGACATCATAGAGAGCCCTACCAACATGCCCCGCTCCAAGAATTACCAAAGATCTATCTTTAACAGGAATATCTATCATGACTTCTATCTCTCCTTTATCTCTTACTTTTATTCTTTTTGTCATATTCTTTCCATTCTGAATGGCAGAAAGGGCCAAAGCCTTTGCCTCTGCTTCCTGAGCCCCGCCTCCGATGGTGCCTGCACACTCTCCAGCTTTTGACACTGCCATTCGTCCTTCCCTTCTGCTGACAGTTCCGGAAGAAGAAATAATGGTCACCAAAGCAAAGGGGATGTTCAATGACTCCCATTGACTGCACTTATTAAATAGACTCATATATCATGTCCTCATTAAGAGAAACTATAAATGAAGAAGTGTTTTCAGGAATGAAGAGTCTCTTTATCTCTTCAATTACACTTCTCTCCAGGATATCTCCTCCATTAAACAGAAGAAGATTCTTTGTATTCTCACCCATTCCCTTTCTCATTCCTTCAGGAGAGTTGACCAGTTCATTTATATAATCAAAGTCCACCACTCTTTCACTGTGGTCTTCAAAGACCACATCACATCTTCTTTCCCCATATCCCCAGAGCCCGGAAATGGCCACTATAGCTGTAGTGTCTCTCCATATCACAGGATCTCTTTTTGTGTGGACCTTGAAAGGAAGCCTTCTTGAGCCATCAGCCTCCACAATCACAACATCGTATCTGTCATAAAGAAGAGAGACTATAGATGAGGAAGGGGCCACAGTCTTCTTGAGATTATCATCAAACTTACCATAGAAGACACTCTCTCCCTTCTTTGGCCAATAGTTCATGATAGAAGGAGAGAGAAAGATTCTATCTGTCTTGTAATCAAAAGAGTAAGGGGATGCAAGCTTGGTGCTTGTGGTGATCAAGACTGAATATCCTCTCTTCTTTAAATATGAAGAGAATGAAACAAGGACAGTGGTCTTTCCTCCACCACCAGTTACACTAATAAATGCCTTGTTCTTTTCAATTAAAGTTGTTTCCAGCTTTGACCACAGTTTTTCAGCCATGGCTTATTTTATCATTCTTACTGATTAACACTCAACAATTTCATCCATAGTGACAAAGAGAGAAGAAAGCCTATCTTCTTCCGCTTTCCTTATCTTTCTCTTATTTTCGTAGACTTTATAGATATCATAGGCTCCTATTCCTACAACACTTATTATTGAAAGAACAACATAAAGCTTTCCAAAGAGGTCTGGATGGGAAGTATAGAGTGTTGGTTTATTGTTCTCATAGACTGGTACTTCGTAAATACCCCAGGCCTGCACGAATGTATCCAAAATGCCTTCAGTGGTGCCGTCAGGCAGAACAAGACACGTAATGCCACTGTTAGTGCTTCTCAATAGAGGCACCCTATTCTCTACGGCTCTGAACACAGCAAGCTGATAGTGCTGTTTTTCTGCCTGCACAGACATGGACCAGAAGTCATTGGAGAGGTTAAGAAGCATCTGGGCTCCATTTGAAACGAACTCAGCATTTAAGTATCCGAAGGTATCTTCAAAACATATCGGGGTTGAAAACTTGACTCCGTCATACTCAAAGACTGTGGACTCTTCTCCTACTTCCCACCACTTGTAGTCATTGGCCAAAAGAAGGTTATAGAGCCAAGGGAACTCTTTTTCATAGGGGAAATACTCTGTAAAAGGCACTAGATGCTGCTTTCTATAGATTCCCTTGATACCTCCCTCAGAGAAAAGGATGACTGTGTTATATGTCTTCCAGTTCCATTCTCCGCTCTTCAATATCGGGGCCAATTCCTTATCTTTGATCACTCCTTCAGGGTTTCCTGTGACAAGAGGAACTCCTAA
>JALFYG010000222.1 GCA_022784805.1 Spirochaetales bacterium | reverse complement strand
TTAAAGAGTTCGGCAGACGCCATTACGAGAATACGGCATACTTTAACTTTGATGGAAATGAAGAGTACAAAGAATTCTTCGAGACAACAAAAAACGTTGACCGTATCCTACAGAATTAAATGATGGCTTCTGGCCAAAGAATTGTACCAGAAAAGACTCTGATCATTTTTGATGAGATACAAGACTGTCCCAAAGTCATCAACTCCCTGAAATACTTTTGTGAGAATGCTCCTCAGTACCACATTGCCACCGCTGCTTTCCCAAATACTACTCCATATAAGCCTTCTTCTTTTCCTGTAGGAAAAGTCAACTTCATGGATATTAATCCTATGACATTCTCTGAATTCCTCCTTGCCAACGGGGACGGGAATCTTATTGAGTATTTAGAGTCAGCGAATACCATCGAACCAATTACTGCTGCATTCTTTAACCCTCTCTATGAGAAATTGAAAATGTACTATGTGACAGGAGGGATGCCTGAATCAGTTATGATGTGGACGGAAGAGAGAGAAATCTCTGCCATGCAGGATGCTCTATATGGAATTATTAGTGCTTATGAACGTGATTTCGCAAAGCATCCTGACGTCAATGAGTTTCCAAAGATTTCCATGATCTGGAAATCGATCCCTTCCCAATTGGCAAGAGAAAACAAGAAATTCATCTATAAGGTCGTGAAAGAAGGCGCAAGAGCCAGAGAATACGAAGACGCCCTTGAGTGGCTCGTTGATGGCCGCTTGGTCCATAAGATTTACCGTAGTACAGCTCCCGGCCTTCCTATATCAGCTTATGATGACTTATCTGCTTTCAAGATTTATCTAGTGGATGTAGGCATATTACGACGCTTATCCCAGCTATCTCCCACAGCTTTCGGAGAAGGAAATCGTCTCTTTACAGAGTTTAAAGGAGCGTTGACAGAGAACTTTGTTCTTCAGACTCTGCTTACACAATTTGAAGTGGTTCCTCGTTATTGGATACAGACTAATCCTCCTTACGAGGTGGATTTCTTGATCCAGAGAGAAAATGACATTTTCCATATTGAGGTCAAACCTGAAGCCAACACTACAAGTAAGAGTATCAAAAAGTTCAAAGAACTATTCCCAGATAAAGTAAAGCTACGTATACGCTTTTCTTTGGATAACCTCAAACTTGACGGTGATGTGCTGAACATTCCACTCTTTATGGCAGATCAGACAGATAGATTAATAGCCCTGGCACTAGAAAAGGTAAACGCCTAAAAAAACGGCACCCCGTCGGATGCCGCTAAAGAGATAAATGTCGCTCTTATTTCAAGCCGAAGCGAGAAACGAAAGCTTCTGCGTTCTGGATGGAACCACCAGCTGCTCCCTTGACGATGTTGTTGACCAAGAGACAGAATCCAATCTTTCCACCCTTCTTTCTGATTCTTCCTGTGTATACGACCATTCCCTTTGGTGTTCCCCAGAAAGCATACTTTGGCTGAGGGAAAGTAGGCTCATCAGAGTAAACGATAGGCTGACTAGGAGTTGAAGGCAGATCCTGAACTTCCTTGAAGTCATTCCATGCCTTGATGATGTCTTCGCACTCAACATCCTCTTCCAGATCAAGCCATACAGTCTCCAAGTGACCAAACATAACAGGAACACGAACTGTGAAGGCATAGACTTCAGAATCAATAGAGAGGATCTTCTTGATTTCCTTTACAATCTTTTCTTCTTCGCCCTTGATGTAAGGGATACAGTTATCTGTGATATCGAAGGAAGAGAGACCAGGATATCCAGCACCAGATACAGACTGATAGCTGTTTACTGTGATTGTCTTGATACCGAACTTTCTGAGAGGAGCGAGAGCCATAGCAAGTCCTGTTGTCACGCAGTTAGCGTTTGTAACACAGAAACCTGTCTGAGGATATCCCTGTTCTCTGATAAGATCCAACTGCTCGATGTTGGTATCAGGGATGAGGATAGGAACATCACTGTCATATCTCATTGCAGCTGCATTTGAGAATACATAGAAACCATTTGCTCTTAGCTGAGGCTCTGCCTCTCTTGCAACATCAGCAGGAAGAGCAGAGAAAACGATTCTTACTCCTGCTTCAAGCATAGCGTCATGGTTAAACTCTTTGATTTCTATATTCTTGATCTCTTCAGGCATCTCAAAGGGCATTACCCAATGGACAGTTTCTGAATACTTCATTCCGACTCTTGCAGCAGATGCTGTAACATAACTCAATTCAAACCAGGGATGATCAGAAAGCATCCACATGAAAACCTGACCGACGGCACCAGTTGCTCCCAGTACAGCAACCTTGATTTTCTTGTTGTCCATAAATGAAACAACCTCCAGTGAGATGAAATTAGGGGTACTATAATAAATGAAGGAAGGATAGGCAATAGCATAGGTGGAAGAATGTTATTAATTTATACTATTTGTTATTTTAATAACGCTAATACTATATCTTAAATAGATTTTCATATCGCTATATTATTATCGTTGCACCAAACGTAAACTGTAGGTCTCCCTTATCCTCTGATTCCTTGGTCCAATCCAAGGCTCCCCTCACCTTTACGTCTCCGTACTTAAAGACATTCTTTATATTCCATTCACCATAGAGGGAAAGAGTAATCCTCTTTGTGGCTTCTCCATAAGGAGTGTTATCTTTGATATCCGGGACTTTGGTGTTATCACCAGAGAGGGAATGGGAAGTAAAATAGTCCATCTCTCCATGGATCATATACTCTCCTTCCACTCCTATCTCAAAGCCTTTGAAATCTTTCCAAGCCACCCCTGCTTCAACCACGATTGCGTCTCCTCCACATGGAAAGCCTATGTAATCGAAGAAAAGGAAACGTTTGTAATTCACGTTTGTGGAGTATCTCTGGAAAAGAAGGAAGTCTGAGTATTGTCTTCTATACAGCTCAGGCGTTGTATAAGCGCCCTCAAAGTTCCAAATGATGATACCAGTATCCAATCCCACAGCTCCCTCAGCTCCCATTGACAGTCCCCAAGCTGAAGCCTGCTTGTTGCTCTCCGTTGGAGCTGTGGCTTGGTCAAGGACAAACTGACCATAAAGATTCAAACCCTTTATTGGGGCATATGAGAAGGCCACATGAGCAATGGCATTAAGTAGATCTGAATTATTCAGGTTATGAAAGATAGTGGATGGATTAAGGTAGTGTAAATCTACGCCTTCTGAAACATACATTATGTTCTCAGATAGAGTGAACAACAGAGAATCGAGAGGCCTGAAAGACAAGGCATGGGCCATCATGATCCTATATTTGTCTCCTCCTGAGGAAGACACTCTATTTGAAGTATCCGTATCGAAGAACTCCATCACATATTCCAGCGACAGCTTCTCTCCGTAGTTTTTGAATCTCAAATATTCTTGGTACTCCAAGTGGCTGTCGAAGATAAAAGAGCCTATATGAGACTTATTCCATTCAAGCTTATCTTTTGAAAGAGTCAAGAACCATCCGTCTCCTCCAAAGGAGATTAGATTTCTTGTTGGAGTCTCAATGTTCAGCTTATCGATGTCTGGAAAAGAAAAGAGAAACGATTTGGAATAAAGATACGATGATGTGACCACAGATGCCATCTCATCGTCTTTATCGACAATGGCACCTACTCCAGAAAAACCAGGAATATCCTTAAGATAAGTCCACTCATCTAAATAAGTGGTACGTCCCCACCCCAATCCTAGATTGCAATATGTATAGAATCTGTCAGAGAAATTAAGCTCTATATCCGCTTCAAGAAAGGGGTTTCTATAGTCAAAGCCATGAATCCAAGAAGACTCCAGGTTGTACTCTTCACCGTTACTGTGGGCATATATTTCAGGGGAAATGGACAGGGAAAAAGAAATCTTAGGAGACTCTGAAGAGTGTGAGTCATTTTCTTTCCTCACTTTTTCAATAATAAGCCTTGTCTCATTTCGAGTGGCATTTCTCTCGAGTATGGTAAGCATCATATCCACTTCATCGCCGCTCCAAGGCTTCGAAGAAGAGGGGTGCCCCAACCCTTCCAAGAGATACGCATCTTCTATTAGGGAATAAACAGGAGAGGACAAGGGGTATATATAGCTAGGATTCCCCTTTGCCCCGATGACGGGAGCAAAGAGGAATGACAAAACAATTATTACAGATATTACTCTCTTAAAGTGCATAACTTAAACCGATAGTCAGCTGCATGTCACTCTTAGGAGTGACACTGGATAGATTTCCAGGGTTCACCACATATATAAAGTCACAGGAAGCGTAGGCTTCAAGGTTATCGAGAATCATATATCCGCCTTTAAGTGTCAGATCAAATGTATACTCGACACTATCCCTGTCACTGGCATTAGGATCCCTGTGGTTTTCTGATACATGGGATGTAGTCGGTGTTACAGGATTCTCTTCCGGATACTCTGGATGATCTTTACTTGGATTTATTCTTGTCCAGACTGTCCACTGATCGAAGGTTCCATGGGCCATAAAGAAGAGATTTGTACCCACATTCCACTTACCATACTCAGTGTAATCAGCACTAAGGTTACCGACAATTGCGTCTCCGCCATATCTATAGCCCAGGAATTCTTCTGTGTATTGTACGTTTCCACCAGTGTTATAGATATCTCTCAAAGCAACTACATAGTTAATACCGTACTGTCCCTTCTTCTGGTCTCTCTTTTCGCCTGATGATGCCATACCACCATCCCTGAGATACAAGAATGGATCTGTATATGCTCCTTCAGCGTTGAAAGAAAGAATACCCTTGGAGAGAGGAAGAGTATAAGTAGCGCCAAGCATATAGCCCATGGCAGATGGCTCAGCAGGACTCTCTCCTGCTTTTCCTGGAATATTCTCCCCTGGAAGAATGTTCTCATCCACTACCAACTCGCCATAAACATTTAGCCCCGTGAACACTGTCCAGTCCACTTCCAAAGATAGAATCGAGTTGGAATGGGCACGGGTATAAAGGTTATGCCAGAGCATTGAAGGATTGAGCACATTAAGGTCAATCATATTGTCTTC
Source organism: Spirochaetales bacterium (assembly GCA_022784805.1). Classification (GTDB taxonomy): domain Bacteria; phylum Spirochaetota; class Spirochaetia; order Sphaerochaetales; family Sphaerochaetaceae; genus Ornithospirochaeta. The sequence goes on along the minus strand of JALFYG010000222.1, from coordinate 1,102 downwards.
AGACATATACATGAGGCCTTCTGTAAGGACAATATTGAGTTTATCAGAGAATGCTCTCCACTCAAGTCTATGAGCCAGCATCAGCCTTATGCCTTGCAAAACTTCCTGTGTACTTACTCCACTTTCGATTCCACCAAAGTAACCAGACTTAGATGGATCGGCTAGATCATAATTGTAGTAATTCATCGGATGAGTGAAAGAATCCACAAGGAAAGTGTACTTAAAACTATTGTTGAACGCAGTTACTCTTGCAGCATTATGGTATCCCAGGTGATCTCCGATTACGAAGTTTCCTGTTGTTCCTGGCCCCCAACCCAAGTTGAATCTTCCCCACATAAGGTTCCAGTTATCTCCACCAGCAGAAAGATAAGCTTTATAAGGGAAACCAAAGTCCAATGTCTTCATAGATGCAGGAGGAACCATTATGAGGTTAGTTGAGATATTAGTAGAAGCGAACATCTCTTTTTTATCACTGCCAGCCATTATCTTGGCATTGGCTGCGCTGAAAGAGAAATAACCATAGAAGTTCTTTCCTATCCAAGAGTCTGTGGTAAATAACAGCATTGGCTTTGTGCTATTTGCTTCTCTTCCCCAATTATCTCTTCCCACAAAGTCTTCTGGATTAGTGTGGGCGTAAACCTCAAGGTTTGCATCAAGGCCAAACTTGAATACATCTTCTTCATGGTCTATCTCTTTGTAGATCCAGTTCAATGTCTCTTTCTCAGAGGAAGAAAGTTTATTCTCATCGAGGCGTGAAAGCATCAGCTTTATTTCGCTCTCTGACCATGGTCCTGTGGTTGAAGGAAGAGCATGGCCCTGAGAAATATAAAGGGACTTCACGGCACTCCAAACAGGAGAGCCAACATCTATTATTCTTTCTCCGTTGGTGGTGTCAGCAAAAACGGAGAAAAGAAGTGTCGTCATAATCAATAATGCAATAATATACTTCTTCATATTATTGTTGCTTATTCGAGAATTGGTGACTTATTACCCCTCTAGGACATTTTTTGACCTACTACAGATGCGAGAATAGTTGTAGCAGGAGGCCCAAAGGCTATGGTTACACTCGAAGAAGCATCAAAACTGTTCTCCGCCCTAGGAT
>JALFYG010000209.1 GCA_022784805.1 Spirochaetales bacterium | reverse complement strand
CTTGGCCAAGCCCCCGATAGCAGGATTGCAGCTCATTCTTCCAATTGCATCCAAGCTCTGGGTAATCATCAAGGTATCAAAACCCTCTCTTGAAAGAGCAAGGGCTGCCTCTATTCCAGCGTGTCCACCGCCAATTACTATTGCATCATAATCTCTCATTTTATTTTCCTAAACAGAAGGAGGAGAAAAGAACCTCCAACACATCTTCGCCAGTAGTCTCACCAGTAAGCTCAGAAAGAGCTGAGAGTGCAGCTTGGAAATATAGGGCGATAATATCCACACTGCAGTCCTTCGATTTCTCTGCATCCCTCAATGCGTCTATAGTCTCTCCCAGCTTCCTCTCTTGGCGTTCACTTTCGATTACAGGAACATCTGAAGTAACAGCATTCTCACGACTTAAGAATCCTGTTATCTCATCCACAACCTCATCCAGCCCCTCTCCTGTGACAGATGAGAATGTGATGCCATCACTTTGAGCAATATCGCTCTTTGAATGGATGTATATGGCATTATCCAGCTTTTCTTCAGGTTCACTCTCTCCCGGAGCAAGAACATATACCACCAAATCAGCATCATCCATCAGTTCTTTGGATCTGGATATGCCTTCGATTTCTATCTCATCGCCTGAAGTCCTCAATCCTGCGGTATCGAAGAGCCTGATAGGTATTCCCTTCATCTCACACTGGGTCTCAATGTAGTCCCTGGTGGTACCGGCGACAGAAGAAACGATGGCCCTGTTTTCTTTCAAAAGAGCATTAAACAAGCTGGATTTTCCAGCATTGGTGCTTCCAGCCAACACTACCTTAGCTCCCTGTGAATAGAGGCGTGAGGAGGCGTATGTTCTCCTGATCAGCTCAAGTCTATCAATTATCTCTTCAACTCTCTCTTCCGGGAAAATCCAATCTTCAGGAATGTCATCCTCCCCATAATCAAGCTGAACTTCCAGAGAAGCGAGGATGCTGATTATCTCATCCTTGGCTTTGTCAGCCTCCCTTCTTATTGAGCCAGAAAGACGGGAAAGGGCATCTTTTCTTCCTCTTTCTCCTTTTGCTGATACAAGCTCCTCTACAGCTTCTGCTTCAGTGAGGTCCATTCTTCCTCCAAGGAAAGCTCTATAGGTGAACTCTCCTCTGAGGGCCAGTCTGAAGCCAGCTTCTTCAAGTGTGGTTGAAATCTTTCTTATTACAGGAAGAGAGCCATGACACATAATCTCAACGGCTTCTTCTCCTGTGTATCCATGACCGCTTGTATAAACAAGGGCCACCACTTCGTCCACTTTTTCTCTATTTTTATCGACTATCCAGCCATGAACAGCAGTACCTGAAGGCCTGTCTTTCAGCCTTCCCTTAAATACTTTTTCAACAAGCGAAATTGATGAAGTACCGCTAGTTCTGATGACAGCTAAAGCAGATGGTGAAAATGGTGTTGCCAAAGCATATATTGGCTCTTCTGTTGTATAACCGGTCATATTATTGATAATACGCTTAAAAGGGCTCAAAACTCAATAATTCTGATTAGTTAGTAATACTAACTTTATACACAGATGCCCCTCTAAGTCGATTCAAATCCTCTTCTATGATATATTATCCCCATGATCGATTTTAAAGCCCAGAGAGCCAGGGCAGAGCTCTATAGAAATATCAGGTCTTTCTTTTCAGAAAGAGATTATCTCGAAGTCTTTACCCCCACTCTCTCTCCATCCCTTATTCCGGAACCAACAATAAAGACTTTCTCCACTCAATTTAAAAATGAGTTTGTGGGAGAGAAAGAGTTCTACCTTATCCCATCTCCTGAAATCTTTATGAAAGAGATGATCGCAAAGGGCTCGGGCTCAATCTTCCAAATCTCTTCATGCTTCAGAAATTCAGAGCAGCTTGGAGATGTCCATAACCCTGAGTTCTCCATGCTTGAATACTACACCATGGGATACTCAGACAAAGACTCCATCAAGCTGACTCATGAGATGATCAAAGCCACAAGTATTTCTGACACTTCATGGCTGAAGAACGAGCCCCTCATAATTACAATGGAAGAAGCAATGAAAGAGTATGCCGGTGTTGACTTAATAAAAGCACAGGAATATGAGTACCTGAAAAGTGAAGCAGAAAGACTCAATCTCTATGTTCCTTCCTTAGAAGATTGGGAAGACACCTTCAATAGAATCTTCCTTACTTACGTAGAACCAAACCTTCCAAAGGACAGGGAAGTCTACTTATGTGACTATCCCGCTCAGATTGAGTGCCTTGCAAAGAACTATCCTGACCGTCCTTACAAGAAGAGATGGGAAATGTATATCAAGGGAATCGAGATCGCCAACTGTTATGACGAGGAGACAGACAAAGAAAAGATTCTCTCATACTACAAAAAGGAACAGGCAAAGCTTGAAGAAGAGAGAAAACTCTCGGGAGACACCATCAGCGCAGCTGATTTATCATTTGCTGAGTTAGATATGCCTGAGTGTTCTGGAGGCGCCATAGGTCTCGACAGACTCCTTCTTGTGGAGTATGGCGGAGATGAGATAGCTCCTATCCTCTCCTTCCCTATGTGCGATATGCTTAAAAAGGATTGAATTAAAGAAGATTGATATCTTCTATTAGTTCTTCCTTTTTATTCTTGCATTTTCTGACTCTTTACAGAGATATTGGCTTTCTGTTATTCTACATAGCGGTATTTCCACCACACGAAACTAATTAGTATATTTAATACTGAGGTATAAAAGAACATGATTAAAGCAGGACAGATTGAAAAAGGTACAGCTCTCCTTATTAAGGGCCAGCCATTCCTCTGCATCGAAAGGGAGTTCGTAAACCCAGGAAAGGGTTCCGCATTCGTCAGACTTAAGCTCAAGAGCCCAGCAACAGGACAGACTCTTTCAGAGACAATGAAGTCTCAGGACAACGCAGAAGATATCACTATTGAAGATAGAACATTCCAGTATCTCTACAACGATGGTGAAAACTTCGCTTTCATGAATGTTGAAAACTATGAGCAGATTGAAGTTCCAATGAAGAGCTTCGAAGGCTACGAGTTCATCATGAAGGATGGCGAGACATACAGACTTACTCTCTGGGAAGATCAGGTCCTCGATATCCAGGTTCCAAGTAAGGTTGTCTATGTGGTAACAGAAACTGAAGATGCTGCAAGAGGCGATACAGTTCAGGGTGTTACAAAGGATGCTGTCCTCGAGACAGGTCTTAGAATCAGAGTTCCTGGCTTCATCAAGCAGGGCGAAAAGGTCAGAGTCAACACAGAAACCAAAGAATATCTGGAAAGAGTCAACGACTAAGACAGGTTATAAATGCTTCCGAAAGGGAGCATTTATTTTATCTCATACTTTTATTTAATTTCGTTTTAATATTCCTATATAAGAATATTATATATTGCTTAAATATTCATAATCTATCAATCGACAATTAAATCGACGATTAAATCGACAAATACATACAGAGCACTCATCTTCTAATTGTTGTTCTTAGAATAGCTTCGATATTATTAGCAATTATTAGTTCTGACAAAAAAAGAAAGAATAAGGCAACAAGAAGCTACAGTTGAGGAAAGAAGAATAAGACTATTATGTGAAAGAGGCTGAAGAATGATCACTCCAGCCTCTCATTTGTTTATTACTTTCTCTTCTTATATCGTAGGGCGCAGATATCATCACCCTTTGCAATACAAGACTCAAGAATCAAATCGGAGTTATATTTCTCTCCGATTCCATGGTCGCCGCACATTGCAATGTCACATAGTCTTGCTATCTCTTCGTCACTGCAACCTGCTTTCTGCCATGCCTTGACCAGTGGGCAGTAATGGAAGTCAATAAAGAGTTCGTCATCGGTACTCTTCTTTACATCCATCTCAAAGACAATCTGGGCAGACTTTGTAAAGAGAGTATTCTTAAGGCCCTTAAGAGAGTCTGTTCCACCCTTCTCCACCAAGTTTCCACCCTGCATCAAGCCACACTGAGTAATGGCATCAGGAGCAAAGTCCTCCCACTCCAGACCCTTTTTCTTGGCTTCTTTACACAAGAGATATAACCAAAGGGCCCTGTGTTCCAACTGTTCCCTAATCTTCTGCAGCACCGATATCTTATATTTAGGTTCATTCTTGATCATTGTTCTCCAACTCCTCTATATAAGATTCTCAAGGAAAGAAAGAGAGTACGCAACATGAAGTTTTGATGCAATCAAAAGGCAGTCCTCGTCTATTTCAAAAAGACCATCATGGTGTGCCACAAGAGTATTTGGATTAGATTCGTTTCCACTTCCAACATATACATATGTTCCAGGAACTCTCAGGATAAACTCTGCAAAATCATCGCCACCAAGAGAGTAAGGCCTGTTGGTTATTACATTCTCTTTTCCAACCACCTCTCCTGCGACTTTGGCAACCTCTTCTGTAGTAGAGACAGGATTGATCAACGGCGAAGTAAAGTCCTTATACTCTATCTCAGCTTCAGCTCCATAGATGGAGGCAATATTCTTTGAAAGGACTTCAAGCTCTTTCTTTACCTTTGCCCTGATCTCTGGATACATTACTCTTATAGTTCCCTCCAGCACAGCGCTTTTGGCGACAATATTATAAGCAGTACCAGCTTCCATCTTTCCAATTCCAATCACCACGCTGTCTGTTGGGTTGGTTCTTCTTGTAACAAGAGCCTGGGCAGAGACAACAATTTGAGAAGCAACATAGAGGGCGTCAACCCCCTTTTCAGGTGTAGAAACATGGGCGCCACGTCCACTAATAGTGATCTTGAAATAATCCACAGATGCATTATTAGGGCCAGAAGTAGCACTGACTTTTCCCACAGGGATATTGGAAGCCAAGTGTATGCCAAAGGACCTGTCTCCTGTCACAAGCCCCGCCTTTATAAACTCCATTGCTCCATAACCAATCTCTTCAGCTTGCTGGAAACATAGCTTTACAGTTCCATTAAACTCATCTCTGTGCTCAGAGAGAATCTTTGCAGCTAAGAGAAGTGAGGCGGCATGGGCATCATGGCCACAGGCGTGCATGACACCTTTTTTCTTGCTTTTAAAAGCGCATCCATTAGTTTCTTCCACAGGAAGAGCATCGATATCAGCACGAAGAACGATGGTTTTACCTTCACCCTTACCCTTGATCTCTGAGTAAACGCCGGTTCCATCTACTCTTTTTGTTTCCAGGCCAAAGGATTTCAGTTCCTCTTCGATTCTATCTGCTGTCCCGAACTCTTCTCTTGGAAGCTCTGGATTTTCATGAAAAAAACGACGGAGGGAGACTACATAGTCTCTCTCCGTTTCCATTTTTCTGACAATTTCATTTATTCTCAGATTATTCATCAGATCTTTCCTGCCAATTCCTTAAGTTCCTCTACGCTGCCAGCCTTCTTTGAATAGAGAGAAAGAGGAGCGATGAGAGTATCGCCAATGGCTTCAATCTTGTATCCGCACTGAGCGATTTCTTTATTAAGATATGCTTTGTGCTGGAAAGCGTTAAGATCAATGTCACCATTGTTCAAAGCTTCGTTTGGAAGGTTGTATGCATCGAACTCAACTCTCTGGATGTAGATGTTGTCACCTCTGTCATCAAGAACCTTCTGTACAGCGTTAAGATACTCGTTTGCAGCACCGCAGACACCAATCTTTACAATTGTCTTTCCTTCAGAAGATGAAACATAAGCATCGATTTCTTCTACGACATTTGGATACTGAGTAGATGTGCTGTCATAAGCGAATGCTGGGAAGTATGCTTCCTTATACTTTGCAAGAAGATACTCTGCAACAAGCTCTGTCTGGTAAGCTTCGACAATCTTCTTGTATGTAGGATTATCCTTGTCAGAAGATCTGGCAACGATGATGTTTACATATGGGTTGTTTCCGCCTTCATCCTGAGTCTCGATCAAGATTGCATCACGAGATGGAACATAACCAGCAGCTGTTGCATAAGTTCCGTTAATTGTAGAAGCGCCGAAGTCATCAAGTGTCGAAACAAGTGTGTTAGCTGTTGTCGGGACAATCTCGATATTGTAGATGTATGATGTTACGTTCTTGATTTCAGGTGAGTATCCGACACTTGGGTCGACTGTGATAAGACCTGCTGTCTCGAGAAGCTTAATAGCTCTTGCCTGGTTTGTTGCGTCATCTGGAACACCGATTTTAAGAGGTGCTTTTTCCTGGGATCCACTAGCGAAGAGAGAGAGAGCAATTAAAGAGATAAGAACGAGTGTAAATGCTTTTTTCATAATATTTTCCTTTTATAGTGCAGATTGCACTGCAAATGGCGAGATAGAAATTCCCTAGAGGGAAACCGATATATTACAGATGGAAAGGATTAAAAAAAGATGTCATGCCCCAAAGGGCATCATCATAGAAGAAACCATGCACATAGAAGACATAATGAATAAATATTCCTTTTTCATGCGTTTCTCCTTTATAAGTTGACGCAACAATAACACAATGTAGAGAAAAAACTCAATAGGATTTTTTTATTATTTTCTAAAAACCATTCATTTTTGAGTCTTGTTGCCTAAGTTTTAGTTACTTTCCTTTATTCCTAATGCTTAATTCTTTTTGTAATCATGATTTATTAAGGCCTCTCCACAAGAGGAAAGGCCTTATAGTGTCACTAATCAATCTTTTTATATGTCTTCTGGATAAAAGCCCTGTTTGTTGTTTTCTTTGCAACAAAAGAACCGATGGCCTGAATGATACACACTCCGATGAGAAGGACTATTACACACACGTTTACAATGTCCTGATAGTGCTGTCCCTGTCCATAGTTGATGGCAAAGGAACCAATTCCACCTGCGCCTACTGCACCGGCCATGGTTGTCAAGCCAACAAGACTGATTGCCGTAATGGTTGTGACTCTTGCAAGCTCAGGTACGGCTTCATGGAGGTAAACACGGAAGATGAGGCCAAAAGTACCGGAACCCATGGATCTTGCCGCCTCGATCTTTCCTTCGTCAACGTTGGCCAGCGCTGTCTCAACCTGTCTGGAGAAGAATGGAACAGTACCAAAAACCAATGGGATTATTGCACCCTTTACACCTATTGCAGTCTTTACGATTGCTCTTGTAAAAGGGATGAGGAAGATAAGCAAGATGACAAAAGGAATGGCTCTGAATACGTTTACAAATGCATCTAGAATGCGGAACACAACCTTATTTTCCTTTATTCCACCTTTACGAGTAATTGTAAGAATTACCCCCAACAGCATACCTAGGAAGAAGGAGATTACTCCAGGAATAATAAATAAGAGACAGGTTTCCCTGACACTCTGGCCGAACCTTGCTCTATATGCCCAAAGATTTGGAGCGATTTTTTCGATTATGTCAGACACCTGGAACCTCCTCAATTCTGATATTTGATTCTTTCAAGAAGTCGAGAGCAGCCTTTATTGCACTCTCTTCCCCTCTTATCTTTACGATCATTGCCCCGATGGTTGCATCTGCAACTACCTCTACGTTGGCAAGGATGATATTGAAGTCTACGTCGAACTTTCTAGAAACTTCACTGATGACAGGAGAGTTTACCTTTGTGTCAAAGACAAGCTTATATAAGTCGCTCTCACCTTCCTGTGGCTTAATAAGTGGAGAGTCAGCCTTGATCAGGTCCTTGATCTTTGAGAGAGATGAAGTTGATGAGACAAAGCGCTTTGTAATTGGAGCCTGAGGAGAAGCAAAGATCTCCTGGACTCTTCCTTCCTCCACAACCTTTCCGTCTTCCATTACAGCCACTCTTTCACAGAATGACTTTATTACAGACATTTCATGGGTGATCAAGACAACTGTGATTCCCAGTTTCTTATTAAGATCTTTCAAGAGCTTGATGATGGACTCTGTAGCGTCTGGGTCCAGGGCACTGGTAGCCTCGTCAGAAAGAAGAATCTTTGGGTCGTTGGCCAATGCTCTGGCAATGGCGACACGCTGTTTCTGTCCTCCTGAAAGCTGAGATGGATAAGCATTTGCCTTGTCCACCAAGCCTACAAGCTCCAAGAGATTAAAGACTTTGTCTGATATCTCCTTCTTGCTCTTACCTGTATACTTCAAAGGATAGGCGATGTTTTCAAAGACAGTGGACCTGTCGAGGAGATTAAAGTGCTGGAAGATCATTCCGATGGAGCTTCTCATCTTGTTCAGCTCCTTCTCACTCATCTTCTTCTTTTCGCCATTTTTAAGAGAATATAGAACGCCATTCTCTATTTCCATTCTCTTACCATCAATGGTCACACTTCCGCTGTCTGGCATCTCAAGAAAGTTAATACACCTTACAAGTGTACTCTTTCCTGCACCGGAATATCCGATGACACCATATCTCTCACCTTCATTTATTGAAAGGGAGACATCCACCAGAGCTTTCACCAGGCCGTCTTTAATCTTAAATGTCTTCGATAAGTTTTCTAGCTCTATCATCATTGCTCCAAAAAAAATGAGCCCTAAGGCCCTTTTTATTTTTTATCCATACAGAGAGAGCCCTCAATCTCTATTAGGGAGTGTAAGGCACATGCACATATATGTATTCTTTCTCATGGAAAGAAGATTGCAACAAAATAGAGTATTGTGTCAAGAATGGGTGGAAGCCCACCCGAACTTTATGCAAAGAATGATCTGAGGGCAATCTCGATCATGTTGTCGAAAGTAGTCTGTCTCTCTTTTGCAGTAGTCTGCTCTCCTGTCAGGATATCATCACTTACTGTAAATAGTGCCAAAGTCTCTACATTCTTCAATGCTCCGAGAGTATAAAGCTCAGCGGCTTCCATTTCTTCAGCCATAATTCCAAGCTTCTGCATCATCGCCATCTTTTCATCATGTCTGTCGTCATAGAATTTGTCTGAAGAAAAACAAGGACCCACGGTCACTGATATTCCTGCCTTCAAAGCCTCTTCATAAGCCTTGTACATCAATGAAAATGATGGAACGGGAGCAAAATGGAAAGAAGAGCCGAAACGGTCTACGTTCATTCCGCTGTCAGTATTAGCTGACTGTGCAATGAAGACATCCCTTAGCTTCAGTTTCTTATTATTACTTCCACAAGTTCCTACTCTTATAAGTTTCTTGCATCCGAAGAAATCAATAAGCTCGTTGGCATAGATGCTGAATGAAGGCATACCCATTCCTGTTCCCTGGACAGAAACTCTGTGACCATTCCATTCGCCTGTATAGCCATACATGCCTCTGGTTTCATTGTATCTGACCGGATTTGTGAAAAACTTCTCTGCGATATGTTCAGCTCTCAATGGGTCTCCTGGGAGAAGAACACACTCTGCAACCATTCCTTTTTCTGCTGTTATATGTGTAGACATGTTTAAATCTTCCTTTCCTTCCTAGTTTTCGTCAAGAAAAAACAAAATAAGGGGGCATTCCACACTCTTATAAGAGAAGAATACCAACAGAGAAAAGCTACTCCATCTTCTAAATTACCTCAAGAAAAAGAATGAAACGATGCTGATTTCATCTTTTTCAAAAAAAGTTAGAGATTTTTCAAGTCAGAAATGAACAAAACTCTGTTTATATATAGGTGCTACCATTATTCGGTAGGCGGGAAAGGTTACCTCATCTAACATCTGTTGAGTAAGCTCTGGCTTTCTCAAATCTAACAGATGAGAGGAGGTGATGCTTATGCTGGATATAGTCTTGGAAATAATTCTATGGACGTTGAGACTTATTACTTCTGTAATAAATCTTATTTCTTCAGTAAAAAAGTCCCGCCCTTCTGGTTCCAACAGTGAGCGGGAATAAACTTTTCCAATAACTGAGGTAACCACCGTCTATCGGTAGCACCTACTTTTAGTCTAAGTATGTTTTTTTGTTCCGTCAATGCACCTTCAGTACTCTTTGTTTTTAGGAATAATGCTTGTAATAAAAAGAAAGAAAAAAACAGGCCAAGGAATAACCTCAACCTGCTTTCATAATCTTTAAGACTTGTTATCAGTCGTCTCCACCGATAGCATCCAAGCCCTTTGCGTTCTTCACTTTCATAGCTTTGATGTTCTTTACAAAGAGTGTGAATAAAACAAATGAGAGGATGAGAAGGATAGATGCATAGACTGGGAGTACTCTCCATGCTCCTGTGCGGGTAAAGAGGAGACCCAAGAGAATAGGAGTAACAGTCTGAGCAGACATACTTGCTGCATAGTAGTAGCCTGTAAACTGACCAATCTTCTTTGAGGAGCAAAGCTCGACGATCATTGGGAAGGAACAGTTATGGACAAGAGACATTCCGAATCCCTTGATGACCCAGATGACATATAAGAGAACTGGGAATGAGAACTCGCCGTTGGCTCCTACAACCTTTCCAGAAGGAGAGACGAAACACATTAGCAAGAAGCCGATAAGTGAGATTCCAAGGCCAGTTGAGATAGTCCACTTACGACCGATCTTATCTGCGATGATACCTGCTGTTGCGAAACCAACGACAGATGCAACACCTCCGATGATTGTGAGGATCATGGTTGCAGATGAGACGCTGTTAAGGTAGTAGATTACATAGTTACCGATGTATGTTCCTACAGCGTTGTCTGACATGAACCACAAGAACTCTGCAGCAAGAATGGCAAAGAGCATATTTCTGTTTGCCTTGCTCATTGGCTTTGTGTCATCGATAGGTGTTTCGATGGCGGCAAGTCTCTCACCTTCTTCCAGTTCTTCTCTCATCTCTTCTTCGACTTTGTTTTCGTTTACTGTGAAGAATAGAACAAGAGCAGAAATGACCATCAAGATAGATGCAACGATGAATGGAATCTCAATCATCCAAACCTTTCTGTGTTCATCTGTCGTATTGATGTAATTGGAAAGAGGAAGGAAGATTCCGAGAACAGTAGCAGATGCACCACCAAGGTATCCGACGATGTTGATGATACCGTTTGCCTTTGCTCTCAATGGCTTTGGAGTTACATCCGGCATGAGGGCCACGGCTGGGTTACGATACATCATCATGAATATCAAGACTATAGCCATTGAGATGACCATGCCCAAGATATTGTTGTAATGGAAGAAGAGTGGAATAAATGGGAAGGCGATTGCAGAAACGAGTGTTCCTGTAAGAATGTATGGCATTCTCTTTCCAATAGGGCTCTTTGTCTTATCTGACAAACGTCCGAATATTGGAAGAAGAATCAAGGCTGCAAGGTTATCACAGGCCATGATAATTCCAACAATCCACTGTACGGAGAGAATCTTATGAGCATCTCCTCCAATCTTCAGTTCTGCAGAAGACATTCCATACATGCGACGTGCAAAAATGTCTGTCAAGAACGTAGGGCACCATGAATCATAGACTTGCCACAACAGTAGAATTCCGAAGAAGGCAAATCCAATGAGAAGTGTCCTCTTTACATTAAGCTTCAATTTAATAGGGGAAGATGACATTTTATTCTCCTTACTAACTAATTATTATATGACTAAGGGATAACTAGTGCAATTTTCATTTTTCTTCAGATTGCATTAGAGGTTACTTATACGTTAAAACATCAATTATGTCTCTTAGAAGTTTTGAAGATCTTGAAAAATATATAACTCTTACAGAGGAAGAACGAGAGTGGAAAGAAGATGGCGGACACACACTCCCTATTCTTGTTTCAGACCATCTCACCCCCCTTATCGAGAATCCTGCCATAAGGCGTCAGTTCGTTCCTTCTGTCAAAGAGAATAGAGACACATTGGGTAATCTGGATCCCCAGATGGAGAAGGAATACTCTGTAACGCCACGCTTAGTAAGGCGTTACAAAAACAGAGCTGCTTTTCTTGTTACAGACAGCTGTTTTGCATATTGCAGGCATTGTTTCAGACGTCGCTTTGCAGGAAGTATGGTTGGCCCCGCAACAAAGGATGATATAAAAGAAGCCTGTTCTTTTCTCTCAACACACAGTGAAATAAAGGAAGTCCTACTTACCGGTGGCGATATGTTCACCCTCTCTGACTCTTCTCTGGATTCACTTCTCCATTCATTCAAGGAAGCTCGACCAGATATAATCTATCGCCTATGCTCAAGAGCCCTTACTTCCAATCCAGACCGTTTTACACCAAGCCTATTTAAAGTTATTGAAAAAAATAGCTATGGCGCCCCATTCTATTTGATGACCCAATTCAACCACCCTGTTGAAATCACTGACAAGGCCAAGAAAGTAATCAATGAGTTTGTACGTCTTGGCATCCCTATCATGAACCAGACAGTGCTTCTTAGAGGAGTAAACGATAGCGTAGAAGTAGAGACTGAGCTCTCAAATCTGTTACTTTCACTCAGAGTAAAACCTTATTACTTATTCCAAGGAGACTTTGTCCAGGGCACAGCCCATCTAAGGGTTCCTCTTTCAAAAGGCCTGGAGATAGCAGAAGGCATGAGAGAGACTCTCAGTGGACTTGGCCTTCCTCAATATACAATAGACCTTCCCCAAGGTGGAGGGAAGGTCCCGGTGGAATCGAAATATAACAAGGGGTTGGAAAACGGAGTCTGGACATTCTCCACACCAGAGGGAGAAGTTCGTCACTATCCGGAAGACGTTTAATTAAACCAAGCCCAAGAATCCTTTGATGATTCCTTCGATTCCTCTCTTGGCTTTATATAAGTCTTCCTCTTCGATATACTCATCCACTATGTGGGCAAATCTTTCCTCTCCCGGACCATAGCCAACAGTAGGAATTCCTTTCTCTCCAGCGTAGTGACTACCGTTTGTGCAGAAAGAATAATGACTGAAACCCTTCCATAGTCCTACGCTTTCGAGGCCTTTCTTGGCCCTTACTGATGAGTCATCATCTTCCTTCATCTTCCAGGAAGGGAAGAATCTAGGAGCTTCAAGGTGATGGCGTGTATATGTATCTGTCACACCTTCAGCTATCCTTGCCCTAGCCTTAATGCCTTTCTTTTCCAGAATAGCATTAATTGGAGAGAGGACACTCTCTGCGGTCTCTCCCACAAGAGTGCGCCTGTCGAAGGTGGCGAAACACTTCTCAGGGATAACAGAGGCTCCAGGGTAAGGGGAGGATATGATGTCTGTCAAAACCATAATTCCCTTTCCAAGCATCTCGTCTTCTGGGACTTCTATCTCATCCAGAGCCCTTATTGCATCCATCATCACTCTGATGGCGTTGATGCCTTCTTCAGGATTTGAAGAGTGACAGGACTTACCTTCTGCCTCCAATATAATTTCGCATCTTCCTCTCTGACCTATTTTTAACTTTCCCTCAGTTGATTCTGCGATCACTACATAGTCTGGTTTATAACGCTCAGAGACTTCTCTGGAGCATATTCCTTCAAATCTTTCTTCCTCAACTATGCAGGAAACGACGATTTTGCCTGGAAAATCTTTGTTCACAAATTCAGAAGCCCCGCCAATAATTGCAGCAAGACCTCCTTTCATATCACTGGTGCCACGCCCGTAGATTCTGGAGCCGTCCCGTGTAAGAGAGAAAGGATCATGGGTCCATTTTGACTTATCTGGCACACCTACGGTATCTATATGGGCATCCAACAAAACCACTGGGCCAGGTCTATTTCCATTTATGACGCCACAAATGGAACCGGATTCCATGCGTTCCGTCACAAAACCAAGGGAAGAAAGCTTATCATCCAATAAATCAACAATTTCTTTCTCATTTCCACTTACGGAGTATGTGGAAACAAGAGAAGAAAGGAGTGAATAGAGTTCATTATCTGTCATAGCCCTATTCTACACTCATTTAGGGAAGTGAGTATCAAAATAACTCATCCAAAAGGATAAAGTATCTGATCCTTTCTTTGTCTTCTTTTATTCCAAGAGCATCAAAAAGCATAGAGCTATCATATCCGGAGTAAGGGACTCCGCCATTATAATAGCCTTTGTAGTTCATCTCGAGACTACGGTATATAAGGGCGATATCATTCCACTTATCCCCGACTCCGCTACGGGAGAGATCTATAAAACCCACGCTTCCTTCTTCCGAGACCAAAATATTTGGTAGGCAAAAGTCTCCATGAGAAAAGCACCCTTCTTCGTCCACCTTGTTCTCTTTAAGCCACTTTAAGAGAACATAAGGAGACGAGAAATGTATATCTTTGAATATTGGAGCATCACTATCAACAAGGTTATTCTCAACTCTCTCTTCAGCTTCTTTTAAGACTATGTCCAAGCTTCTCTTTTCCGGGCAGGAGGAGATATCTAAGCTCCAGAAAGATAGAAGAGACTTAGAGACTATATCTACTATTTTCTTTGGCATAGAAAGTAGCTTGGGAGATGAAAGATCCTCTCCCTCTATCCGCTCCATCAAGCGATACTTCTTTCCTTTCTCTTTCACACTTATGATGGTTGAAGGCACATTTAGGCGCCCAGAAAGCCAAGAGGCCATGACTTCGTCTCTATCTACCTCTTCTGTGTCATCTTCAATCTTCAGGACCATATCAGGAAACATAAGGATAGTTGCTCCTGATTTTCCCTTGGTATCTAAAGTGAATGACTTGTTCTTAATATATGGATAAATAGACTCTGGAATATACATTTTAAAAGAAGGCCATCCACTTGGGACGGCCGAACATCAGTATCCGAGGAAGGACAGGATCCTATTGATTTCATCCCCTCTCTGCTCATTTCTTGCTTCCATATACTCCTCTTCCGAATACTCTTCACTTGTTACAGTATCGAATACAGGAATTGGGATGGAATTAGCTGCTTTCTTCTCAGCTTCAAGAGCAGTGTAGTAATCATTCATAGCATCTTTGAGGCCTGTATTGAAGGATACGGATGAAAGGATCATGGAAGTAAGCTCTTCAGTGTCAATTTCAACTCCGACTCTCTTTGATACTTCGTCTGCAAGTGTAGACATAAATACTTCATCAGAGAGAAGAGCGGCAACAGCTTCATCTTTTGTGAAGCTGGCTTCTTTGACGCTTTCAAGTTCACTCTTAAGAGAAGAGATCTCTGCCTTCAATGATGATATCTCCTGACTGAGAGCGGAAGCTGAGCTGTCAGTATAAGAGTGTGCATTCTCGAGAACAGTGTCAGCATATGCATTGGAGTCACTGGCCAAAGACTCTGAATATGTCTTCAATGATTTTTCTTTTTCATCTGTGTATGCTTTTGAAGAAGCAAAGAGGCCATCAGCATAAGCGCGGGAAGCCTCATCCCCGTCTGCAATACGCTTATTTGTGTCGGAAGCATAGATATCTTCCAGATCTGAAATCTTTTCACCCACATATTCGGCGGACTTATCACCAAGATAACCCATGAAAGATTCGTCTTCTTTGAGAATGGTGGAAACCTTTCCAGCCATGATGTCCTCTTCTCTGAGAACCTCTATATCAGTCTCCAAAGGCTTTACAACCACTGTTACAGGAATACTCTGTCTATTCTTTGCCTCTTGTAAGACAATTGAGGCATAATCATCACTATCGTCCTTAGGATTCAAGACAAATGTCATGGCAGCCACAAAAATAGTGACCGTTATTGTTGCAGTCAATGCTACTGCGCCTGATCTTCTGCTCATTGGGACCTCTTGCCTAAAATACTATCACAATACGCCTTCACTTGTCGAGAAAGTGATTCCTTGTCCCCATCATTGACGATGGTGGTAACTTTTATCCCAGCTCCCGACAGTGTAGAACCTATTTCACTCTGACTTTCGCTTCTTTTAGCGAAGGCCTCAGGAGTAATTTTATCCCTTTCCATGGCCCTCTTCAGCCTTTCAGAGTATGGAGATGACACCAATATCACTTCATTGCAGTAAGGAACAAAGCCCATCTTCTCCAATATGGCTGCATTGATCACTGCAATTTTTCCTTTTTCTTCAGCTTCCTTGGAGAGTCTCAATGTCTCGTTCACCATCCAAGGATGGGAGATAGAATTGAGCTTCTCCAGCTTTTCCTTGTCAGAAAAGACTATGGGGCCCAGCTTCTTTCTGTCCACTCTTCCTTCTGTAAGAATACCTTCCCCAAAGGCTTCTCTGAGTTTATCAATGTTGTTATCCAAGGCTTCGTGTCCAAGCTTGTCTTCATCAATGACGAAGAACTCATCGCCAAAGAGTGAAGCCACATAGTTCTTTCCTGAACAACTTTTTCCAGTGAGACCGATTATCATCAGTGCATATCTCCCCAACTATTTCCTCTCTCCACAGATGAACGGAGAGGAACTGGAAGAGAAACAATGTTCTCCATCTTTTCTTTTATAAGCTTCTCAACTTCATCAGCCTCTTCAAGAGGAACCTGGAATATCAACTCGTCGTGTACCTGCAGCAATAACTTTGTCTTCAGTTTTCTTTCCTTCAAGGCAGAGTCCACGCTGATCATGGCTTTCTTCATAATCTCAGCTGCAGTACCCTGGATTACAGTGTTTACAGCTGTTCTTTCAGCAGCTGCCTTTTCTGTCTTATTCCTACTATTGATGCCGATTATTTCACGCATATGGCCCCAGTTGGTCATTACATAGCCTTTCTCTTCTGCACTCTTTACAGTATTCTCAACAAACTTTTTGACTCCGTTATATCTCTGGAAATACTTATTGATGAACTCCTGTGCCTCAGTCCTTGTGATACCTAGTTCATTGGAGAGCCTGAATGCACTCATACCATACATGATTCCAAAGTTTATGGTCTTTGCGACTCTTCTCTCCTTTGGTGTGACATCCTTTACAGACTTCTCATATATAAGGGCAGCTGTATATTTATGAACATCTTCTCCAGACAAGAAGGCCTCCATCAATCCTGGATCCTCCGCCATCCAAGAAAGCACAACCAGCTCGATCTGTGAATAGTCTGCACTTATGAATATGTTTCCTTCTCCTGGGACAAAGGCATTTCTGATCAGTCTTCCTTCATCAGTTCTTACAGGAATGTTCTGAAGGTTAGGATTACGGGAAGAAAGACGACCTGTAGCAGTTCCTGTCTGTAAAAATGAAGTATGGACTCTTCCATTTTCATCTCTAAGGGTTGGAAGAACATCAATATATGTGCTCTTCAGCTTCGATAGCGCCCTATACTCCAAAACCAGCTCAATGATTGGGTCTCCTGTACTCCTCAAGCCCTCAAGGGTAGCGGTATCTGTAGAGTAGCCACGCTGTGTCTTCTTTCCAGGAGGAAGTTTCCTCTCCTCAAAGAGAAGGTTTGAAAGCTGAAGGGTGGAGTTTATATTGAACTCATATCCAGCTTCTTTATAGATGGCTGCAACCAAGTCATTAAGTCTTTGGTCTGTCTTGGTCTTTAGTTCATTCATCTTCTCCTCTGAGAGCTCTATGCCGTTTCTCTCCATTTCAGAGAGAATCGGGATCAGAGGAATCTCCATGGACACGTATGCATCCCATAGTCCCTTTTCATGGAGTCTTCTTCCCAAGACTCTTGAAAGACGATGGATGTAGTCGGCTCTTAAGTTTGTGTATCTTGCCTTCTCTTCCATGGAAAGGGAGGACACACTTTCATCTCCACATAAGTCAGCGAGGGTAAGAAGAGTCTGGGAGAAATATCTTGAGACTGTAAAGTCAAGGGAGAATATTCCCTCATTGGAGTTCACCATCCAGGCCTCTATCATTGTATCCGATACAATAGAAAGAGGAATGGAGAATACCCTGCTTCTTTCAAGCTGAGACTTGGCTGAATGAGCTATGACCTTCATTTTTCCATTAAGATACTTCTCTGAAATGAGGGCAAAGTCAGAGAGGCTGACGCCTTCGTCTCCCAAAGGCACATAGAAGGCTTTCAATGGCTCGAATGAAAGTGAAACTCCGAGAATTGGAGCATCGGAATCAAAGCCGTCAGAGAGAAAATCCAAGGCTACTTCCAAAGAATTGAACATGACAGCCTTTTCAAGTCTCTTTTCCAACTCTAATTTATCTAAGACGATCTCGTAGCTTCCTTTACCAAGAAGATACTTCTCACCTTCTGTCAACAAAGGTTCTACAGAAGGAGCCTCTTCATCTTGGTTCTTCTCTCTATAGGCAAATCTACCCTCTCCTCCATTCTTCTTTGAAGATGCAAGAGAAGCAATTCTCTTCATATCCCTTAAAACAAAATCATCTGTTGCTGCAGGGATATCGAAGGAAGAAAGCTTCATAGATTCCAAGTCAAAGCCATCAGGGGAAGCATCAAATCTAAGCTTAATCAGTGTTCTTGATAGCTCAATGCTATCCTTTGCTTCCTCAAGGGACTTGCGCATTCCCTTGGAAAGGGAATCAAGGTGACGATAGACGCCGTCAAGTGTCAGATACTCTGTCAGAAGCTTTACAGCTCCCTTTTCTCCTATTCCCCTTACACCAGGAACGTTATCAGAG